>JAIXTZ010000046.1 GCA_027483745.1 Lysobacteraceae bacterium | reverse complement strand
ACCGTTTTCTCGGCGACGTCCAGATCGACGCCGCGCCGCCTCGCGCTGGCGTGGTGGATGTCGACGTGCGCACCCGCGACGTGTGGTCGCTGAACCCCGGTGTAAGCTTTGGTCGGAACGGCGGCGGCAACAGCTACGGCTTCGAGCTTCAGGAACTTAATCTGCTGGGTCGCGGCATCGAGTTGGACATCGACTACAGCAGTGACGTCGACCGCGATGGCGTGAGCCTGCAGACGCTGAACCCGCATGCCTTCGGCGCCCACAACGAGCTCGAACTGTTCTACGGCGACAACAGCGACGGTAATCGCTGGCGCGCCCGCTTCGAGCGTCCCTTCTATGCGCTGGATGTGCGCCGAGCCTTCGGCGTCGACCTCGACGACCTCAACCAGCGTGCGAATGTCTACCAGCGTGGCGAGATCGTCGACCAGTACCTCCAAGAGCAGCGTAACGGACGGGCCTGGTTTGGCACCTCGGCCGGACTGGTCGATGGCTGGGTCTCTCGCTGGAGCGTCGGGCTCGCGATCGACCGCCATCGATTCCAGACGGATCCGCTCGGCACCGGCGCCGCACCGCTTCCAACCGATCGCGACCTTCGATACCCGTTCCTGCAGTTGGAGACGATCGAGGATGACTTCCGGGTTTGGGAGAACCGCAACCAGATCGGCCGCAGCGAAGACGTGCTGCTGGGCACCCAACTCAACCTGATGCTGGGCTGGGCCAGCCCCGGCTTGGGCAGCGACCGCGAAGCATTGATCTACCGGCTGGGCGCCAGGCGCGGTTTTCCCATTGATCACGAGAAGACCCTGCTCCTGGGTCTCGACCTCAGCGGCCGACGCGAGGGCCGCCGAGGCGCCGACGCGCTTCTGCATCTGGACGCGCAGTACTTCCACCCGCTTTCCGAACGGAACCTTGTGTTCAGCCGCCTGCAGGCCGATATCGGCCGGGCGCTATCCTTCGACCAGCGCTTGCTGCTCGGCGGCGACAACGGCTTGCGGGGCTTTCCCCTCCGCTATCAGGGCGGCGACAAGCGGGTGCTGTACACCCTTGAGCATCGCTACTTCAGCAACTGGTATCCCTTCCGTCTGTTCCGGGTCGGCGCAGCCGCCTTCCTCGACGTGGGCCGCGCTTGGGGCGACGACGGGCTGGCCAACGATGAGGACCGCTGGCTCAGCAATGTCGGCGTCGGCCTTCGCCTCGGGAACACCCGATCCGCACTGGGCAGCGTGGTTCACATCGATCTTGCGGCTCCGCTCAATCGCCCCAGCGACGTGGACAGCTTGCAACTGGTTGTCGAGGTGCGACGGGCGTTCTGAGCCTGCTGCGTAGCGTCAGCCGATCGATCGGCGGCAGGCGATCTGATTTCCCAGCCTCGACGGTCACAATCAGAACGACAGGCCATCCATTGCAGCAGGCATCGCGAAACGCTATTCGTCAGAGGATCTCGTGGCGCTCGCGTTAGTGTAGCCGTTGTCGCCAAGTCGTCAGTGAGTTGCTACAGAGGCGATATCTTCTCAATGACCGCTTTTGGCCGAACTGAGTCGGTCATCTGGTTGCCGGTTCTGGGCAATCGAGTTGGCGCGCCGGTCAGGGGCGCTGGCGAGCGTGGGTAAGTCGCTGGCGATTTGCAGCACACAACACCTCACCATTCTCCCTGGCGGGGATAGCCTAGGTGAGCTTGCTAGCCCGCCCAACGGCGTAGCGTTTACCTGACTCGGCCCGCAGACTCAGCGCAGGGATAGGACAGGGGGCAATGCGGCCCTGGACGGAAGGGGTGAGCCGTTGGCGAAAGACCCTGCTCATCAGGGTCAACGAGGCGGCATCCGAAGGATGCCGGCTTGCTTGATGAAGGGGCTTGAAAGCACCACTAATGGCTAGTGCTCATCTGGGCAATCGCGGACAAGGAGGCAGCGATGGGGATCGGATCGGAAGCGAAATGGACCTGGCCCCGCCTTCCGGAGACGGATGCGGAATTCGAGGCCATGGTCTCCAACCTGGATCAGCACCTCGCGGAGCGCGGGATAGTCCCCAACAACCGCTCTTTCATGGCGTCGATCCAGTCAGCGAACCTGGTCGGCGCCCATACGGGCATGCGTCCCGTTCCGCTGTTCGGCGACGCCACGCATCCGCTGCTGGGTCGGATCAAGCAATGGTTCGATCAGGTCTACGGCCAGCGGACCAGTCCCCATTTCGAAGCCCGATGCGTCGCCGTGAATCTGCGCGGCACGATCTTGCGCATCGACATTCCGGTGGTCTTCGGCTCGATCAACGTTTACGCCGATCGGAAGTGGGGCCGCGACGATCCTTCCGTGCGATCGCCAGAGATCAACGTGGTCCGCTGCCTTCGATCCTTCACGCCCTTCTACGCGGCTCGGCTCACGGACGCGGAGTCGGGGCACATATGTGACACGTTCCTTCGCGGCGCTGCGGCGATCCACGCGTTCGATGGCCTCGCGGATCACGCGCTGTTCGATGCCGCCCGCCTGGACTATGCGCACAGCGTGGATGCGCTGGCCTCGGGCATTGGCTGGGACAAAGCGCGATGGGACAACGCGCAGACCGCCGAGAAGGTCATGAAGGGACTCATGAGCCTCGCCAAGGTCAACTTCCCGACTGGGGCGGATGGCCACAAGTTGAAGAAGGTAGCCAAGACCTTCTCGGATGGGCTGGGCGTGGCGCTGCCGGAAGACTTGATCGAGACGATCGATTGTCGACCGGGAGCGCGCTATGGCGAGGAGAACGCCACGCGGGAGCAAGCCATGGCGTCCCACCTCGCGCTGCTGGAACTGCTGCCGCTGTTGAGTGGGGATGGCTAGGAGGGCTAGCAAGCCCTCCGAATGCCCTAGCGATGCCTGGTGCGGACCGCTTCTCGTCGCGCTTATCCTGCTGCTCGATTGGTGGGAGGCGCGGCAGCCCGCTCCCACTCCAGCGCAACGCACTGGGCTTCGATCAGCTGCAAGTGCAGGCGCAGGGAATTGATCCGATCGAGGACGTGCTCCACCGGCACCTCATCCATCGCGAACGCGATCAAGGCGGGGCGGACGCCCTCGGCGATCCGGTCGATGTTACGGCCCTGGGTCTGGGACCAGGCGCTGCGTTCGCGCCAAGTCGCATGGCGCATCGTTTGCGCCCACCCGCGCCAGCGGTCAGGGACGTAGGTGGGTTCGTCGTTCGCAACGGCCATGGTGCGGCTCCTTTCGGGGTTGAGCCGCACTGTGCGAGGTCGTGCTCTCACGGCATGAGATTGGCCGCTTATAGCCGAAAAGCGCCGTGTCGCAAGCCGACCCATCACGGACATCGCGCCCAGAGCGGTAGCTGCTAGGAGCGCAACGCTGATTCCATCTATGGCGTCCTTCAAAAGAGAACGGCAGCGCCGTGCTATCGCGCCGGATTCAAGATGGGCGTCTGTGAGCAGACAACCAGCCCTTTAGCTCCTCTTGTAAAGGCGACATAGAGGTTCTGGGTGGTCATCGTTTCTGGCTGGAGAACCACCGCAATGTCTGCCTCAAGTCCCTTTAAAAGCAGCGTGCTTCCGACGGATCGGCGTGGGATTGGTCGGCGGTGGTGGCGATTGCGCTCACGCGCCTGAAGCGTGGCAGAGACAAAGTCCTGCCCATTGCTGATTACCGTCTGCATGGCTGATCTACAGCAATGGAGAATTTCCGGTCGATAGACTCGAGTTTCTGTATGCTCCGCCAACATGCTCAACAGCTCGAGGGCGCGAGGCATAGAGCGCTCAGTCTCAAACGTCAAGGCGGCCCGCTCAACTGGCGTGGGCGCTGTTCGCGCCCGCCCTGAGCGCAAAGAACCGATGCGTGTGACAAGGTTGTTGGCTCCAACACCAGTCATCACAGCGGAAGCGAACTTGGCCAGATTTTTCAGCGCATCGGGGGCCTGTAAGTCGAAGCGTCGTGCGAAGTTGACCACGTCGCGAAGGTCCACTGCCTCGACTGCCATCGCCCCGGGAGTTTGACTGGTTAGCTGATGACGACCTTGAACGTTCATGGAGTCACCGATGACCAGCACTGTCCCTTCGCTGCCGGGTGCGTTTGTTCGTGCAGCAACTAGCCGCTGTTGCGCTTCATTGCCCAGAGTCAATTGGACCCAACGAACCTCTGATGGGGCATTACGAAGGTCGACGGGTTGACCGGAAGAGAGAACAGGTCTCAGGGACAAAAGCCACTGTCCTAAGTTTTCCGCGCCGGCAATCCGCCAGCGCCATGGTGTTGCAAGAGCCCCTGCTGCAGGAAACTGTGTTTCAACATGCGCTGCCCAGTGAACCAGCTGATTCCCTCCAAACCCGAAGATTGCTTGGAGCGGATCGCCCAAGACGCAGGTGGGCAGGCTCTCAGCCAACGCGGATACGATTGCGTGTTGTGTCAGGTTGCAATCTTGGTATTCGTCCACTAGCAAATGGGCATACGTTGAAGCGACAGCTTCGCCAACATGACCAGCTTCCAAGAGTTGTCGAGCGGCCACGCGAATCACGGCGTAGTCGCTGCCAGGGTTCCTGAGTTCTAGCAACTGGGGCGGATGGCCGCTTCGCGCTGGGAACTTTGCGATGAGACGCATCGCAAAGCCGTCGAGCGTAGAAAGCCTATACGCGCTACTCGGAACTCCGGCTCGTTTCAGACGTGCTCGCAGTGCGGCAACGCCAGCATTTGTGTGGGTGAGAACTAATAAAGGCCTACCCCCGGGGTGGAATCGAAGTGCATCGGCGATCAGTTGGGTCTTGCCGCAGCCGGCAGGCGCAGTCACGGACCCGCGCTGGATCGCCAGCAGATCGATCTCAGACGGCACTGGTGAAGGCCAAAAGCTGGTCTGTCACATCCCTAAAGCCGGGCTCCGCATATGGCAGCGATGGACCCACGATGCTTAGTGCAATCTCTTGATAGCAGGTTAGTGACTTGAACCAACCGCTTTTGTTGATGCGGGATGCTTGCCCTAGGAGCGCGCGATCGTCGACTGAGTAGCCATTCATTAGTCTTTCAGTCTCAACGCTATCCAAGGTGGCGCGGCCATCTGATCGCGTCTGGATATGTTGGCTCATCAATTCGGCACCAACGCGCTCCTTGGCTTTATTCAGAAGGGCGTCGACCGCCTCCGTGCTGAGATGGCGAAAGAGTTCATCTTCCAACGTTAGGCCATTGCGCCAAGTTAGGAGCTGCCCACCTGTCGCGAGGTAGGCCTCGGCGACACCGTTGCCAGCCGGCTTATCAGCATCGATGAACACCAGGACGCGATAACCCAGATTGCGAAGGGCTGTTCCCCGAGCGAAGGCTTTGTCAGGGCTGCCGCCGCTTGCGTTGACGTAAGCGCCGCCATTCGCGAGAAAGGAAGTGGCGCCCCTGCTGACCCACCACTGGTCCAAGCCGCGGGCGAAGCCCACCTCGCTCGCCCCTTCGCACACGATGACGGATTTGGCCAAGAATGCTTCCGGGTCAGTCCTGAGCGTGCTTTGGATTTCGTCGGACGTCCCGGCGGCTGCAACAATGTGGCCTGAAGTTCCTGGGCGCACCACAAAGAGTTGATTGCCCGAAAGCTCACGCAAGGCAACCGGAGAATGTGTGGTCAATAAGGCCTGCAGAGGCGAGGTTGCGTCCTTGGCGCCGAGCGAGTCCAACAACCGCATCAGTCGATGGGGCTCTAGCCCATACTCAACCTCATCTACCAGCGCGATTGATGCTGACGTGGATGCGGCCCGTTGGAGACCCGTGACTAGGAGTCGGGCAGAGCCTGTACCCAGGGAGCGCAGGGGTATGCCGATGTCACTATGCAGCGCTATTGCGCCCTCGCCTATGGAGACCGAGTGCGAATCAAGTAGGGCTTGCGGCATCGCTCCAACCGAAACTCCAAGAGATTGTGCAGTTTCTTGCACGATGGAGAGGGTTTTGCCCAAATGGGACGAAGCTTGCGTGCCGAAGTTGGCTCGCGCCTGGCGAGCAGCTAAAGCGAGTTGAGCCCCAAGCTCAGCTCTTTCGTCAGTGAGCCGATTGAGCACAGAGCCGCGGCTCCACGACAAATTTGAGCTGGTAAAGCTCCCGATACGGGCGGGCGCCAGTGCTGTCCGGTCTTTCCATGGCAACCCTCGCTCAAGGTTGTCGCGGCTGGCCCTGTCTGAAAAAAGCGTCCACGAAGGCTCCAAATCTGCCCCGATCTGAAGCATCAGGGTCAACACCGTCTCCAGACCAGCAAGCGGCTCGTCATCAATGGCTCCAGTCAGCGCGTCGAAACCACGCAAGAATTCGCCGTAAAGATCAATGTCCATCAGTGACGCTGGGAGTTCTCCCAGCGTTACCTTGATGGAGATGGGAGCCTCGACATTAAGGCCGTGGAAATCCATGTCGCCAAAAGAAATGCTTCGACGCGCTCCTAAGCACAGGTCGATAGCGTCCAATAGGGTAGATTTTCCGCTGTCGCCAGGACCGATCAGGCAGTTGATGCCCGGCGCAGGCGCCCATTCCAGCGAGTGGATAGTCCGAAAGTTTCGGACGGATACATGGCGAATGCGGGGCATAAGGTTCCTTGACGAGATCTCCGGCCAGTCTGTGACGGGCCAGGCAAGCTGCCAACCAACTAGGCGTCGCCTTGATGCTAGTTCAATCTCGGCTGAAAGCTCACATTGCCGCATCGGCAGGGGGCGCCTACCGGGGAAACTCTTTGGCGAGTTTCCCCGATTCGGAGATCGAGCTTATTCATCGGTATAACGCCCCGCCAGATCCTATGCAGCAGGAACGCCGGAAGGCTAGACCGCGTTCTCTAGCCCGGTCTGATGCTGTCTCCTCTTGGTCGACTCAGGACGACCCATTGCGGTCGCTCGCCAAAGAGTGGCGACTTCAGGCGGCCGCACTCCTCCAGACTGGGGCGCGGGCGACCGCGCCCCAGACTTGAAGCGGACCGATCCTACTCGCCGAGATTCAAAGCCTCTTCTACAAGCCGCGCAGCAAAGTTCTTGGCTTGAGCGTCTTCGCTTGGCTCCAGTGGGGCAGGGCGCAGGCCCTCGTCTTCCACGGCGTACATGGGACCGCCAATGGCATCGTCGTAACTGCTGCCGTTTTCGTGAACGGCGTATGCGCGTGGCTCCAATTCCTCGAGCTGGATGTCGCGAGCCTCGGCGAAGTAGATCCATCCCCAAGCCCGGATCGAAGATCCGGCGTCGTACTCCGCAATCATCAACTCGATGGCCTCCTGATCTCCGCTCAGCGCTGCGCGTCGGCACGCCTGGGATGCCAAGTCTCGGCGTCCATGGTGATCGAGTGCTTCGAGTGCGGTCATTGGGGAGATGAGTAGCTCAGGATCGCACTCCGCAAGCCACGCTGGGTCATCGAAGAGGAGTGAGGCGTCGATGCATGCATCTGCAACCCTCTGCTTGGCTGCCATCGTCAGATAGCGCTCATAGCGGCTACGAAACTCAAGACGCTCCGCGTACTCCAATGCAAACGCATGCTCATGTGGCGTTAGCGCTTTCCCTACCTTCATTTGCTGGTACCAATAGCTGCCCTTGGGTTCCTCGTCATCGTCCATCGCGTTGCTCAGCAGGCGCGCCACCGCATATGCAGCAATGCCGTGGCCCCGGTCCGCGGCACTGGTGAGGCCTTCGCGAAGCATTTCGCTCAGGTCCTCGAGGCGCAGGTACTCGTCGGCCCAACCGTTGCCCGCATCAGCCTCCCCCATTAGGCGCCCAATGAAGTCCCGGAGGTGTACGACGCGGAGACCGGTCGACGCGGCCAATGCGCCCAATTGCTCTGCAGCGATGCTGGCGGCGCCGGGCTCAGCGCCGAGGCCCATGAGTCGGCTCTTGATCGCCGCGGCATCAACGGGAGCCTTCGAGTGCCCCTCGTCAAACACCGAGTCGGTGCAGAGCGACGCGTAGGTGGTGTAGCCGAAAGCGGCGGCCAGCCCTTCGTACAGATGCGACCGCGGCAGCGCTAAATTGAAGGTCGTGTCCAGCGCCTGGTGGAGCTGGTGGACCAATGTCTTGATGTTCATATTCCAATCCTCGGTTCTATCGCTCGGGACCGGCGCACACGTTTAACGCCCCGGGCGAAAGGCCTAGGAATGGTTCTGATCACATTGGGGTGTCGATGCCGGTTTCTGCTCGTGTGCAAGCAAGGCTGGCGCCAGCGTTCGAGGCTAATGCCTACCTGGGATGTTTGCAAGGCACCGCCCTGATCAATGAATGCGCTAGCTCTGTCGAGCCTTGCTTGCAGAGGGCAAGGTCCTCGGTTCTAGCCAGTAGCGATGCATTCTCGATCCCATCACTGAATCCGTGATTCGAGGTGATGCGCGGCGTGCGCAGCCAATGAGGCTTTGAAGGTCGCGACTCCGCCGCTCCTAAGGCGACGGCTTACTTCGCGTGATCTGTTGCGCTAAGTGATCGGCACCTTGCGCAGTTCGGCCCAGCGGGGTGGTTGATCTTGTGCGCTCTGGGTCCGATCCCATTCATCTTTGTTGCTCAATTTCCTTCCCAACAAAAGACAATGAAAAAGAGGGGGAGGAAAAGAGGTGCAATTTGTTGGCTCCCGTGTATGAACGAAAACCGCGGCGCCGATGCGGTAGGCGTAAACCCGTGGATTATCCAAGTTCCAAGGACGTATTCCGCGTTCTTGATCAACGAGGAGAAATCCCATGAGTTGTGTGCAGGAAAGTAAGGCGGCAGCGAAGTTCATCTCCGCCTACGGCGAGCTGAAGGAGAAGAAGGAGTTTGATCGCCTAATCCAGTCGGTGAGTCATCTCATTCTGTCGGCAAAGTCGGACGGCATCTCCGACAAGGAGTTGATTGAGATCATCAATAGCCTCGGCTTTCGCGAGAAGTTCTACCCCGCCAAGCTCAAGGAGCTGCGTCGCAAGCTTCAAGGAGCTTCCGGTGATGAGCCTTCGAACGAGGAGGGTGGGGAGTCGGCGGAGATCCCGGAGTCCGTCGCGCCGAGCCCGCTCTCGACGGCTTTGGGCCTGAAGGCCTGAGGAGGCCGTCATGGATGTCAACACATCGGCTCACTTCTCGGGCAATAGCGAGGCCTTTGAAGCTTTGCCGTCGCAGGCGCGTGAGGCTGCGCTCGCCATCAGCGTTCGGAATCCTGAGGCAGATCCGATCATCATCCGATCCCACATGCTCTCCGTAATGTCCTCAGCGCTTGCTCCCTTCTACCAACTCAAGCTCCCAGGCTGGACGCCAATTCCGATTTCCGTGAACACGCTTTGCGTCGTGGATGTCGGCGGCTCGAAGTCGCCTATTCATAAGGCGCTGGTTGAGCCGCTTGAGCAGTATCGCGATGCGAGTCACCGTGACTTCGAGGAAGACTCCTCTGTGTACGAGGCGAGCCTCGCCCAGCACCGCGTCAAGCTTGAACTTGCGAAGCTTGAAGCGAAGCGGGCTCGTAGGTCAGGAGCCAGCACCGAAGATTCGATCGATGAACTGTCCGCGCTCACCCGCGAAAAAATCCTCCCGCCGAAGCATCGTCCTCGCTTGGCGGCAAGGCTCGACTTGGAGTCGTTGCTTGTCCAGTTGAGTGGTGAAGGAGAGTCCATCGACTTCATCACCGATGAAGGGGAGAAGTTCCTGAAGAGTAGCTTGATGCGTCATGTCCCGGAGTTGTGCAACTTGATCGACGGTGAAGCACTGGAGCATCGTCGGGAGCGCAAGCGACCGCTGTTCGCTTCGCGCCCGTCTGCCACTTTCGGCTTGATGGTTCAGCCCTTCGCGATTGCTCCCTTCAGGCCACGGTTGACGCGAAGGGATTACGTCGAGAATCAAGCGGTGAAGCTTGGATTCTTCGCTCGATTTCTTGTGCATGTTGCAGGGAGTGGGGGAGCCGTTGCGCCGAGTGGGAGCGTTGCAGCCGAGGGTGCGCTGGAAGGGTTTAAGGTCAGGCTTCGCGACCTTTACGAGCGGCAGAACGCCCGCCTGAGGAACAGGGACGCTGCCCGCGCTGACCTTCACCTTGCTCCTGATGCCGAGGGCTACTGGAAAGAGCTGGTCCGCGTCACCAGTGAGATGAAGCGAGGCTTGTGGCGGCATCTCGCCGACTTTGTGTCCAAGATGTTGTCGCACGTCGGGAAGGTCGCCGCAGTTATCCACCTCTGGGACAGTGATTCCAACTTTGTGTCGCTAGACGCGCTCCAGCGCGCGTGGAAGCTGGTTCTTTGGCACCTTGAACAGTACGAGGCACTTTTTGCGCCTCTCCCGCTGCCGCCTCAGCACGAGGCGGATGTTTCGGCTATTGCTGATTTCATCAGGCAGAACTACTGGGGTGTGCGCGCCGAGCACATCTCAACTGACGATATTGGCCTTCTTCTCGCCCTCCCCAACAACCGACTGCGAGCCGCGCTTTTGAGGATGACGCAGCGGGGGATGATTTTCCCCTGCCTGGGATATCCGGGGTTCGTGAACGGCACTCCGCTGTTTTCGCAGTCACGGCAGATCACGTATCGATGAGGCGCTTCATCGCCGTGTCGGAACCGTAGGTGGGGTTCGGGTCAAAAGAAAATCAAACCTACATCATCCACACGGAGCGGGAGGGCCTGCTTCCCGGCTCCGCACTCCGGAGTCAGTGCGCGTAGCGGAGGCATCCACGTGCCATCCAGCAAGCTTGAGGCGGTCTACTGCGTGCTCATCGTCGCGACGGCGGTCATCGTCGGAATCATGAAGTGCGCGCAGTGCGGTCCCATCATCCGGGACTAGTTCATCCAACCATGCGGCACAGCGAAGAGGCCCGGGCATTGTCCCGGGCCTCTTCGTTTATGCCGTCCAGAAAAATCAGGAGAGCAACAATGCATTTGGTACAGACCATGGCCTACGCGGGCGAGAAACCCTGGCACGGCATCGGCAATCGGCTCGCGACCGGGCAGTCCATCGAGGAGTGGCGTCGCCAGTCCGGCATGGACTGGGCCATCGAGGAGTCCGAGGTTCGCTACATCAGCGGCAACAACAATGTCGGCGTCATCAACGCGTTCCCCGAGCAGAAGGTGCTGTACCGCTCGGACACCAAGGCTCCGCTCGCCGTGGTGAGCAAGCGCTTCAAGGTGGTCCAGCCCGGCGAGATCCTCGAGTTTTACCGCGACCTGACCGCTGGCAACGGCTTCGAGCTGGAGACGGCCGGAGTGCTGCGCGAGGGCAAGAAGTTCTGGGCTCTCGCGCGTACTGGCCAGAGCGTGACGCTCAAGGGCCGGGATCGCGTTGACGGGTATCTGCTGCTGGCTACGGCCTGCGACGGGACGCTGGCGACTACGGCGCAGTTCACGTCGGTTCGTGTCGTCTGCAACAACACGCTGTCCATCGCGTTGGGCAACAGCAGCGGGGCCATCAAAGTGCCGCATCGCAGCCAGTTCGACCCGGAGGCCGTGAAGCGTCAGCTCGGGATTACCGTGTCGGCGTGGGACGGGTTCGTGGCCCGCATGAAGGCGCTCTGCGAGGTGCAGCTCGCGCCGGATGCCGTCGACGATCTGCTCCGTCGTGTCCTGACCTACTCGGTCACTGAGAGTCGGGATGATGTCGTCAACGAGCAGGCACTGGCCAGCGTCCGGGCGTTGTATGCAGGCGGGGGTAGGGGGGCGATGCTCGCGTCCAGTCGTGGGACCGCGTGGGGCCTTCTGAACAGCGTCACGGAGTACGTCGACCACCACCGTCGTGCCCGCAGTGACGATCACCGCCGTGAGGCGGCGTGGTTCGGGCAGGGGGCGCAGCTGAAGCAGAAGGCGTGGGAGGAAGTGCTCAGCCATGTGGCCTGAGCATCTCCGGATGGGCCAGCGCAGGGTTACCCCTTGCGCCGGCCTGCCGGCTTCGCTTTAGCGGCTGGTTTGCTTGCTGCGAGCAGCCGAGCCGCCAGCTTCGGGTTATCGGCCAGAAGGTCCAGCAGCTCGAGGACTTCGGGCTGCCGCTCAAGGTCGATCTGGCTCAAGCGGAGTAGGGCGTCTGCAAAGGCGCCTCTTTCCGCAACGAGATAGGCGGTCGGCACCTCAAGCGCGCTCGCCAGGGCATCCAGCGCGTCGAGACTGACCGAGCTGGTCTGCCGCTCGTAGCGGTTGATCCGGGTCGAGCCCTTTTCCTTCCCCAAGCCCATCAAGTCCCCAAGGGCGCGCTGACTGAGCCCGCGAAGTTCGCGTGCCTGAACGAGACGTTCGGCAAATAGCGATTGAGCGGGTTGCTTCGGCAAGAGGGACAGAGACCGGGCGAGCGAGCCTCGATCATGACCAAACCCCTACATGCGTGGCAGACTCTACGTAGCGCGTAGATATGCGTCAACTTTACTGATGGCGCTGCGCGCAGCCGATGCCATCGCTACGAACTTCCATCCCAGTGTGTCCAAAGGAATGCCGCCTCATGTTCTTCATCTACTCGATGATCGTGCTGTTTGTTCTTCTGCCGCTTTCTATTTCGGCAGGTAACCGCATCGGCAAGGGCCAGCCGCTCAACAAGGTCCAGACCAACCTGTTCGTGAATCGGGATGTATTCCAGCAGGCGTTGGGTAAGCACTACCAGCTCGCCTGGTGGCTCGGCTGGGCCGCACTGACCGTCTTCGCGCTCTACGCCGGCTATTGGCTGTCAGTCGTTGTCTTCGCGGCCTACGTGTGGAGCCGCCTGCGCTTCCAGAAGATCGTGGCTCGCCCGGCGGCAGCCATCGACGCGGCGAGCTGACTGGGCGTCCCGGCCCTCGGTCTAGCGAATCCCGGCCGCGGCAGCGCGGTCCATTTCATTCCCTCTCGGAGTCACCCCATGACGTTCCTCAAGAGCGCCCGGCCGGTTGCCGCGCGTCGTTTCCCCATGCTGGCTTGCGGCGCGCTGGCTCTCGTAACGCTCAGCGGCTGCAGCAGCCATCACGACTGCACTTCGGGTGCGGTCGAAGGCCTGATGATCGAAATCCTCGAGTCCCGTGCGATCGACGAGCGGGTCCGCGACGCCGCAGGCGAGGCCTCCCTGCGCAACATCGTCACAGAGGACGCTCAGGAGGATCTAGGGCGCTACCAGTGCGTCGGTGAGCTGGTCTACACGCCTGCGGAAGGCGAAGACGTGGTCACCGAAGTGAACTACGGCGTGCAACAGCTCCAGAAGAGTGACGACGAGTTCGAGCTGACCTATCAGGAGCCGCAGTTGGTCGAATTCGAGTTCGGCGTTGCTGTGCGGGAGGGCATCAGCGAGAACCAAGCTTTGTTTGAGGCGCACAACGAACCCCGCTGAAGCATCTCTCAGCGTTCAACCCCCAAGGCCCGGTCGGCAACGACCGGGCCTTTTCTTTGTCCGGAGGAAACCATGAGGCGATTGAATGCCGTCGTCAGCAGTACGACTGTCGGCCTGGACCGGCCGACATGGCTGGAAGAGCGAAGGAAGGGCATTGGCAGCTCCGACGCGGCCTCGGCGGTGGGGCTCTGCCCCTACCGCAGCCCGCTGGAGCTGTGGGCGCAGAAAACCGGCAGCGTGCCGGTGAACCCGTTGAACGATGACGTCGACTCGCCGACCTACTGGGGCACGGTGCTCGAACCCTTGGTGGCGGACGCTTACGCCAAGGCGACGGGACGGAAGGTGCGTCGGGTCAACGCCGTCCTCCAGCACCCGACCTTCTCCTTCATGTTGGCCAACCTCGATCGAGAGATTGTGGGTTCGGAAGACGTCCGCATCCTCGAGTGCAAGACGGCCGGGGAGCATGGCTCGCGGAAGTGGCGGGCGGGCGTACCCGAGCACATCCAGATCCAGGTGCAGCACCAACTGGCGGTTACAGGGCAGGGCGCGGCAGACGTGGCCGTGCTGCTGTGTGGTCAGGAGCTGCAGATCCACCGGATCGAGCGGGATGACGAGGTCATCTCCCGGCTGGTGATTCTGGAAGCCCGGTTCTGGGAGATGGTCACCTCCGGCACGCCGCCAGCGGCGGACGGGTCCGCCTCCTCCGCCAAGGCCCTGCGCGAGCTGTATCGGGGCGCCGACACCGTGATCGACCTTGGGGAACGCGCCGAGCTGCGGTCGTCCTTCGAACGCCTGCTGGCGCTGGGGGCGGAGCTGGACGAACGGGAGCGGGAAGCCGAGCACCACCGGCAGGCCATCCAGCAGGCCATGGGCGAGGCCTCCGTGGCGGCCTTCGGGCCGCTCGGAGAAGCGCACTTCAAGCGCGCCAAAGACAGCCTCGTCCTCAACGTCAAGAAACTCGAAGCCGACCATCCCGCCCTTGTCGCCTCCTACCGGGAGAGCAAGTCGGGCGCGCGTCGGTTTCGCCTCGTCAGTCACCCACAGGAGCACCGACCATGATCAAGGGTCTCGCCATCACCCCGCCCGTCATCGGGCGGATTTCCATCGGCCGTGTCGTGGAGCGCAACGGCAAGCGCCTTCCCGAGAAGGACGACCAGTTCACCCTCACCACCCAGGTCCAGACCCGCGAGGGCTGGACCCTGCATCCGCTGGACGAGCAGCTTCGTCGCGCCTCGGACGGCCAGAAGCTGCGTTCCATCCCGGTCCGGATGCTGTTCAACGATCCGGACCTCAACCTGCGGGCGGACTACTCGCTGTTCGACCGCACCACAGGGCGTCCGCGCTGCGTGGGCAACGGAGAGTCCTGCCGGCGGATGGGGGAGGGCGGTGTCGAGCGTCTGCCGTGCCCGGGGCCGGACGCCTGCGCCTTCGCCATGGGGGACTGCAAGGCCTACGCCCGCTTGAACGTGCTGATCGGCGACGGCGAGGACGATGCCATGGGCACCTTCGTGCTCCGCACCACGTCGTTCAACACCATCCGCACCTTGGCCGCGCGGCTCCAGTATTTCAGTGCGGTCTCGGGTGGGCGACTGTCCTGTATGCCGCTGGAGCTGAAGCTGCGCGGCAAGTCGACCACGCTCAGCCACCGCACGGCGATCTTCTATGTCGACCTGGTGGTGCGTTCAGGCATGACGCTGGAAGCGGCCATCAAGGCCGCGCAGGAGCGGCAGGAGCAGCGTACGGCTGCTGGACTGGATCAGGCTGCCCTGGACGAAGCGGCGCGGCATTGCTTTGCCAACGGGGCTTTCGAAGATCTCGCCGAAGACGTGCCGGCCGTCGTGGAGGAGTTCTTTCCCTCGGAACAGTCTGCCGCAGGTCCCGATTCAACCGTTCCGGCGATCACTGGACTGCGGGGCCGACTAGAAGGACAGCTGCAGCGTCAGGTGCAGGCGTGAGCGGCTCTGCTGCACCCTTTCGCTACGGGCTCTCACCGGAGATCGTCCTATGGATTGAGGACGTGCTCTCTAACGATGAGAACAGCACGAACACGGAGCTTCTGGCTTACTTCCAGCAACAGGGGTTGAGCCGGCTGCAGGCCGACTCGGTGCTTCGCCATCGAGAGGATTACCTGCTCAACATCTACCGGACGGGCGAGGGTCCGTTGCGCGTGAGTCAGGATCGGTGAGGTGCACAGCATGAGCAACGATGTGAAAGTTTACGCGTTTAGCGTTGGCAGTCTGCCGGCCTGTGCGATGGTTCGACGTCGAGAAGAAGAGCCGGTCACGACCAATGGGGAGCCTCCGGGCTCCCCATTGGTCTGAGCGTTCTTTTTTTGCCTTAGCGGCTTGTTGTCTTTATAAGCTGTGCGTCTGTTGGACCGATTTGCACCGCCCATGGGTACGCTGGTGATGCTGTGCGATCGTACTGATAGCACGCGATCTCGGGCATGTTGCGACGATCGTAGGAGCGCCCGAGACGAATCGCCAAGCTGCTCGGCGCTGCGAGAATCAACGATATCTTCTCGACGCCGCTGTTGCCGAGGCTTGCGACAGTCGAAACGAATTGCGAAGCCAGTGCGCTCTGCTTCGCGTCGGACCAGAGCGTGTCGGGAAGCGGGTTAGGCAGCGACAACGAAACGACCGGTGTGTCGCCAAACGTCTCCCTGATAGCTTTTGTGTTGGTGAGATAGGATGCAGACACCGAAAGCACAACGTGAGACGTTTCGGGACGCAATTGCTCGATACCCGCTTGGCTAAAGCGTTCGCCATCATCCGGCTCATCCAGTCGCCTCCATTTGCTGCTCGTTCGATCCCAATCCATTGGTGTGATCGCGCCCTCATCGTCGATGAGTACACCCGCGATAAAGAGAAGAGGAACTTGGAGAACGCCCGCAGCGACCAGGCTAACGTCTTCAGGCTTGCGAGAGCCGCGAAGGCTACGGAGCTGTTCAGGAATCCTCAGAACCTTCGCGAGCGCGTGCTCAATTGATCCAGACACGGCCAGCTCTCGGACGTCGACAACTCCGTCAATTCGCTGGCCAATCAGGTCTCGAGGAACAGACCCAAGCAGTGGCTTGTCAGACGTATCCACAAGCCCTCGAAGCTCCAAGGCCAAAACGGCACGTCGCTCGGACGCGGCTCTGGTTGCACACCAGTCACTGATCGACATGTAGGCGCCAGAAAATGCCAGTGCCAAGCCGACCAGAAACGCAATAACCAACCAGTAGAACGGTAGCCCTTCGCTCGTGGAGAAGGACCCGAGAAACCCAAAGGGTCCCAAAGACCCGCTGATCCCAAATCTCCATCCGCCGCCTACGGCAGCTGCAATGATCGGCACGCCCCCCAAAATCAGCGTGCGACTCGGGTGTCGACGACGGGTAACCCACTTGAAGAGCGTCGAAATCCATCTCTTTGAACTTGAGTTCCAGCTCATTTCAGCCTCGAGATCAGGGGTGGACTGCCTTTGGTATTTGCGCGTGATCGCTCGCGCATGTCGAGCGGCTGCAAGTCGACGGTCGGTACGGATGGGCGCGGCGGCGCGGTATTCCGGATCCAGTCTAGAACGTTCTTGGCCTGTTCCACGTAGAACGGCCTTGGCGCCAGTTCTCGGAAAGGGGCGAGCCGCGCATGCATTGCGCATCTCGCGAGGCGCCGCCCGCAGCTACAGGGGCAGGGCCGCTTGTTTGCCACACGCTTGCGTTTTCCGAGCAGCTGAAGCGTTGTCGCAACCTTGGATGCCCCGACGACAGAGAAAAGGCGCTCGTAGTCATGCACAAGGCCCTGCGCACCGTGCGCAAGTTCGTCGAAAGGGAGCCCTGGCAGGCCTCGTTCTCGCCAAGAGGCGGCGTAAAGGAATGGGACGACGCACTTCTCGACGAAGTCGATGAGCGTCGGTTTTGGCCCGAGGACCTGCATCACCTTGAGCGGTGATCCCAGACAGAGGTCGCCGGAGGGATTTACGTGGTTCTCCGCAACAACCGGTATTCGCTTGTCGTCCTCAAACACCTTTGGCAACGCGATCGTTGGATCGAGCGAGAACTCAACTCGAATCCGATACTCGTCTGCAATGGTCGGTTTGTCGGGCGCCGAGGCTTCGAAGCGAAGGCGGCCAGAAAGCACGGCCGCCTTGCATTGACCAGTGGGACGTCGCCGCAAGCCCGGAAAGGCAGTCAAGAGGGCGGCGATGTCCGATTCCGTGAAGTGCATTAGCCCCGAGTGCGCCACGGAGCGGGGGCGGACTGAATCGATACGGCGCGGGGAGCCGGGCTTGTGTTTGAACCACCCGCTAGCGCTCTTGCGTCGTCCGGTCGTAGGGAAACCGCAAAAGCATCGTTTGCGATCTCCGTGAGCTGCTGCGGTACGTCAACGGACGTCCAAGCCAAGAAATCTCGTCTCGCTGCGTCAATCCAGTTGAAGAAGTTGTGTCTGAGCGGGCAGTTCGACCCGGTCCACCGATCGGCAAAGTTCTCGTTTGCATTGATCGGGTTCAAGATCTGCGAGACTCGATTCGCTCGAAGCTGTTCCAGTCGCTGCAGCGTCCGGTCGAGCGTCATTTCGAGTGACTCTCCCGCGACGTAAGCCTGCCCAGCGATGGTCGTGATCAGGATCGACGCAGGCTTCAAGTCAGGCGCATCAGCAAACATGACGTCCCGATGCCTCTTGAGAAGCTGAACGACCTGCTGAAGGGGCTGGAGCGCGCGGAACACTGGGACGGCATCGACTTGCGCCCGCTCCAACAGTGCGCGGGGCCTGCCTACCTCTATTCGGGAAAGGAACCAGCGCTGGTAGCCACCTGGGTTGCTGGATGGCCAGTTGAGGGTTCTCTTCTCAAACTCAGGATGCTGATCATCAGTAATCCAGATCGCCCGTTGAGCGATCTCGTTCGCCAACGATCGGTCCAACCCTTCGTTGCTCATTCGCTCTGCAAGGATCGCCCGGTACTGATCGTCCGCACGCAGTGCCGGTACGACGTCCATGTGAAAGGCGAGCGCATCTTGGTAACTCAGCCGCCAGCAGCGGTGCTTCGATTCGAGCGGGCTATGGATTCCTCGCGCGTTTCGGTAAGCCTCAAGCTCGACTCGTACCATTCCCTTGAGTTCAGACTGCGAGCATGAGTTTCGAGAAACACCCGTACGCAGCTTGCAGCTGAAATCGAGGTCGTATTCCTCCTTTGGATTCACCGGCCTTATGGCGGTACCGAGGGCGAACGAGCCCTGCACGAAGATGTGCACATCAAACTTCGCGAGGATCGACTCGGGTCGTGACATCCAGCTCGACAGGTCAACATATCGACGCTCTGCACGTTCGTATGCGCCATCAGGCAGGTCAATATCCGTCAGTAGCGCTTCAAGCCGTGATGTCCGTTTCGAGTTGCTCATCGTGTCCTCATGCTTCAGGTCCGCGGCCTTGAATGCGTGGTCAGCGACGTCCGCGTCAGTCGCATCGCTACCGAATGTCAGTTGGTTCGTGCGTCATTGCCTCAGCATCGAATGCTCTTCGCCCGTACCTGTGGGCCATGGCGCGTTTTCGCAAGGGGCATCATCCACCTCGCCAGTCTCAATCCTTGAGACAGCGCCTCCTCGCTGCTGGTACCGCGCGCTATTGCTAGGCGCCTCGCGGCACGGCTTCGGAGCGTGGGCCGGGCGAAGTTCCCTGCGGATGGCGAAAAGGTGCCGAACCCCTCCGAGAAGCGCCCTGAATGAGACAAAATGCGGAGATTCTCGGCCCCTGCCCGAACGGACTCTCCTGGCATGAACCAAACCAACCTTTCCGCCTTCATCTGGTCGGTCGCCGACCTGCTCCGGGGCAACTACCGCCCCCACGAATACGGCAAGGTCATCCTGCCCTTCACGGTCCTCCGCCGCTTGGACTGCGTGCTGGCGCCCACCAAGGCCAAGGTGCTGGCCGAGCTGGAGGCCAAGACCAAGCTCGGGGTGAATCCCGACCCCTTCTTGCTCAAGGCGGCAGGCCAGAGCTTCTACAACACATCGGCCCTGGACCTTGCCAAGCTGCTGGGCGACCAGGACCACATTAAGCAGAATCTCTACAGCTACCTGCAGGGCTTCTCGCCCGCGGCGCGGGACATCTTTGAGCGCTACGAGTTCGCCAACCAGATCGAGCGTCTGGCCAAAGACAACCTGCTGTACTTGGTCACCGAGAAGTTCGCGAACATCGACCTGCACCCGGAGTCAGTCGACAACGCCCAGATGGGCCATGTCTTCGAGGAGCTGATCCGGCGCTTCGCCGAACTCTCCAACGAGACGGCGGGTGAGCACTTCACCCCGCGTGAAGTCATCAAGCTGATGGTCAACCTCGTCTTCATCGAGGACGACGATGTGCTGACGCCCGGCAACGCCGTGGTGCGCACCATCTACGACCCGACGGCGGGTACCGGCGGCATGCTCTCCGTGGCCGCCGAGCATCTGGCCGAGCACAACCCCGCGGCGCGGCTGACGCTGTTCGGCCAAGAACTCAACGACGAGTCCTATGCCATCTGCAAGGCCGACATGCTGATCCGCGGGCAGGCCGTGGAGAACATGGTCGCCGGCAACACCCTCAGCGAAGACGGGTTCCCGAAGAAAACCTTCGACTACATGCTGGCCAACCCGCCCTTCGGCGTGGAGTGGAAGAAGGTCGAGAAGGTCGTCCGGCAGGAGCACGAGCAGAAGGGCTTCGATGGCCGTTTCGGCCCCGGCCTGCCGCGGGTTTCGGACGGCTCGATGCTGTTCCTGCTGCACCTCGTGGCCAAGATGGCGCCGGTGGTGGACGGCAAGGGCGGCAGCCGCTTCGGCATTGTTCTGAACGGCTCGCCGCTGTTTACCGGTGGCGCGGGCAGCGGCGAGAGCGAGATCCGTCGCTACTTGCTCGAGAACGATCTGGTCGAGGCGATCATCGCCCTGCCGACCGACATGTTCTACAACACTGGCATCGCCACCTACGTCTGGATCGTCTCCAACAAGAAGCCCGCCGCCCGCAAGGGCTGGGTGCAGCTGATCGACGGCTCGCACTTCTGGCAGAAGATGCGCAAGAGCCTCGGCAGCAAGCGGAAGGAGATGAACGACGAGCACATCGCCACGGTGACCCGCCTGTTCGGCGAGTTTGCCGAGGCCGACCTCGTCACCCTGTTGGATGCTTCAGGCAAGGACGTCGGCCGCGAAGTAGTGGCGCGGGATGCCGCCGCACCGGCCGCGCCCCAGGGCGGCAAGACCAAGCGCGTGCCGCTGGCTCGCCACTTCCGCAACGAGGCCTTCGGCTACACCACGATCACCGTCGAACGCCCGCTGCGCGATGAGACGGGCGAGGTGGTGGTGTTCGAGAAGGGCAAGCAGAAGGGCCAGCCGCAGCCCGACAGCAGCCTGCGTGACACCGAGAACGTGCCGCTGGGCGAGGACATCCGTGTCTACTTCGAGCGCGAGGTGCTGCCGCATGCGTCGGATGCATGGATCGACGAAGCCAAGAGCAAGGTGGGCTACGAGATCCCGTTCAACCGGCACTTCTACGTGTTTGAGCCGCCGCGCCCGCTGGAGGCGATCGATGCTGAGTTGAGGGCGGTGTCGGCCAACATTCTGCGGATGCTGGGGGGGTTGGCAGAATGAGGCTGCCGAGGTATCGCGAGTACTTGAGCACGGGGTTGCGCTGGCAGCGCGAGGCGCCTAGTCACTGGACAGGCTCTCGCATCCGCTTCATGGCCACACTAAATCCATCGAAGTCTGAGGTCGCTGCACTTGATCGCGATACGGAGGTCTCTTTCCTGCCGATGGACGCGATCGGCGATGACGGCACTCTGAGCTTAGAGCGCACCCGCCCGATTTCAGAGGTCGATTCTGGCTACACCTACTTTCGAGACGGTGATGTAGTGGTTGCCAAGATCACGCCATGCTTCGAGAACGGCAAGGGCGCTTTGATGATGGGGCTCGTCAATGGGGCAGGATTCGGAACCACGGAGTTGATTGTGGCTCGGCCGCGGCAGGGAAAGCTCGATGGTGCGTTTCTGAGTTGGCTGTTTCGGTCGCCGAACTTTCGCTCTGAAGGGGAGGGGAGCATGTACGGCGCGGGCGGCCAGAAACGAGTCCCCGATGACTTTGTTAGGGATTTCTCCTGGGCGTTCCCGACGATTCAAGAGCAGTCCGCCATCGCCGTGTTCCTCGACCGCGAAACTGCCAAGATCGATGCGCTCATTGCCGAGCAGGAGCGCCTGCTTGAGCTGCTGGCCGAGAAGCGCCAAGCCGTCATCTCTCATGCGGTGACCAAGGGGCTCAATCCCGATGCGCCGATGAAGGACTCGGGCGTAGCGTGGCTGGGGGAAGTGCCGGCGCATTGGACCGTTTCCGCGTTGAAGCGTGTTTCGCCTGCACAGACGGTTGGCATTGTTGTAAATCCAAGCACCTATGTCGCGAGCGATGGCCTGCCCTTCATTTACGGGGGCGACATTCGAGAAGGCTGCATCGATTTGCTGGGATGTCGGCGGATATCTCCAGAAGACAGCGAAAAGAACGCGAAGACGCGGCTTGAAGCGGGCGATCTCTTGACGGTCCGTGTCGGTGCGCCTGGTGTCACTGCCGTGGTTCCTCCAGAGGCGGAGGGCGGGAACTGCGCATCGGTGATGCTCATCAAGCGCGGAGATTTTGACTCTCGATGGCTCTGCTATGTCATGAACGATCGCGTTGTTAGGTTTCAGGTCGAAGTCGTTCAGTACGGAGCAGCCCAAGAGCAGTTCAACATCAGTCATGCGATGGAGTTTTTGATCCCCGTTCCGAGTAGAGTCGAGCAGTCGCAGATAGCGGATTGCTTGGACAAACAGACTGCGGTTTTGGACCAGCTTGCAGCTGCTTCAAAAGAGGCGATCTGTCTTTTGGTGGAGCGGCGCTCCGCTCTGATTGCCGCAGCCGTCACCGGCCGGATTGACGTTCGCCAGGCTGCCTGATGGCCCGTCGAGCCCGCCGCCGCTTTTCGCCGATAGCTGATGTCGCTGCGTCGTCGCGCCGTGGTCCGTGGTGGAGGCCGCTTGCGATCGGTGTCTTCGCCTTTCTCTTGTTCAGCGTCGTGTATCCGCTTTTCGTAATGAACCTGCTTGCTGATGCTGATGTGGGTTTCCTCCGTCCAGTACTCGAGCAAGTGCTTGGCCGTCAGTGGCATCGAGCCTTTTTGATCGGAACGGCATGCCTTTTGCTCGGCGCAGGACTGTCCGCTTGGAGGTACTGGCGGCAGGAGGCCCTGAGTCGCGGCCAGTTGCAGGGTGCGTCGTTCCTTTCCCGCCTTCTGGCGCGCTGGATCACCTGATGCGCGACGCAGATGACCCATGGATGCGGCATGTGCCGGCGTTGTTCCGCGCCTTAGCCGATCCCGATCAACGGGAGGCGATGCCGCGGCCGATCACCGGCAGTTTCGACACCGCCCTCGCGACCTGGGGTGGGCTGCACTTCGCCTTCTGTTCTCTGCTGGGTTGGTCGGATGTCGGCAAAGGGCTGATTTGGTGGTATCGCGAGGGCAAGCCCGTTGACGGCTCGCCGGTGCTCGCGCTCATCAAGGCGGTGTGGGGCGAGCGCGACCTGATTGACTACTACGCGGCTTGGGCGTGGAAGCCTACTGATCGTGGTTGGTCACTTCCGCAGTCCGCGGACCCGATGCACGGCCCGTCCCCAACAGAGCTGGCCAAGACGTCGCTGTGGCCGGACGAGCACTGGTGGCGCGCCTTCGTGCGTCGTGGTCAGGACCACCACCACGACCCGTTCTACGGCGGGACGGATGCGCTTCATCTTTCCATCCACACCGGGCGCGAGGACCAGACGCCGTCGGCATCCCCCGTGGTGCAGCTCGACCCGACGAGCCGCCGCGGCGTGCTGATCACCGAAGGTCTAGGCCACTGGCTCGCTGACCTGGACGTGCTGGGCCAAACGCTGCCGCCGCTAGTTGACCGCTCGTGGCGTATCGAGGTTTTCGACCGCCGTGTGGGGTGGCTGGGCGAGTTCCGGCAAAGCCGCATTACGGGGCGCTGGTTCCTCGGGAAACACAGTGTTCACATGGCCGGGGCGTTCCCGACCTAGCCCGGCAGCGTCCGGGTTACGCTTGATCCGTGAGTTGAAGACCGTAGGAATGGATGTCCGCGATGAGTAAAGGCCGCACCCTCAAAATCTTCCTTGTTGATGGCACGCCGAACGGCCTGCTCACCGCCGAGGTCATGAACTGGACCGGCCACGTCATCACCGGCCCGCGGACACGTCTCGCCGAGCTGCTGCAGCGCCCGGAGATCAATCGAACGGCGGTCTACTTCCTCGTCGGGCCTGAATCCGGCACGGGGCTGGGGACGCAGGTCTACATCGGTGAGACCGATGACGCTAAGGCGCGGTTGATAGGCCATAACCGGCCAGAGGACAAGGGCGGCAAGGACTTCTGGGAGCGCGTCTGCGTGGTCACCAGCAAGGACGCCAACCTGACGAAGGGCCACATCAAGTACCTCGAAAGCCGGCTCATCACCCGCGCCAAGCAGGCCGGTCGATGCGAGCTGATGAACGGCACGGATCCGGAGTACGACGGCCTCCCGGAAGCGGATCGCTCGGACATGGAGTTCTTCCTCGAGCAGATCCAGACTCTGCTGCCGGTGCTGGGTTTCGACTTCATGAGGCTCCAGCCCAAGCCAAGTGCTGTCATCGCCATCGAGAGCACTTCTGCTCCCGTGGTCTCGCCCGTGTTTATCGGTGACGTGCCGAAGTACGGCATTACCGCACGCGGCCAAGAGCGTGATGGAGAGTTCATCGTGTTCAAGGGCTCACGCACGCGACTCAAGTGGGAGGGCGTGGCGTCGGGTTACGACAAGCTTTTCAACGATCTCGTGTTGAAGGGAGTTCTGGCGCCGACAGCGGACGGTCAGCACAACGAGTTCACCCAGGACTACGCGTTCTCGTCAGTGAGCGCTGCGGCGGCCGTGGTGTCGGGCCGGACGGCCAACGGTCGAATGCATTGGGTGATTGAAGGCACTGACCAGTCCTACGGGCAGTGGTCGGCTGAGCAGGTGGCCAAGGCCCAGCAGAACAGCGTTCCGGCCGCTTCGGAGGCAAGCCCGTGAGTCTTCACAAAGAAATCCACTTCGAGTCCGACCTCTGTGCGGCGATGGCCGCGCGAGGTTGGCTCTATGCCGAGAAAGACGGCGAGGGCTTTGATCGCGCCAACGGGCTGTACCTGCCCGACCTGATCGCTTGGCTGGAGGAAACGCAGGCCCAGGCTTGGTTGCTGGTGACCAAGAACCACGGCGGCGAAGCCGCCAAGCGGGTCGCTGAGCGCATCCGCAAGGGGCTCGATGAGCGCGGTACGCTGGATGTGCTGCGCCGGGGCGTGGAGATGGTCGGCCTGAAGTCGCAGCTCGACTTGATGGGCCTGAAGCCCTCGCTGCAAACCCCGGAGACCCTGGCGCGGTACAACGCCAATCGCCTTCGGGTGGTGCGGCAGGTGCGGCACTCGCCGAACAAGCCGAACGATGCGCTGGACCTCGTGCTGTTCTTGAACGGCATTCCGGTCGCGACCGCCGAGCTGAAATCTGACTTCACTCAGAGCGTGGGCGACGCCGTCGACCAGTACCGATTTGACCGCAACCCGCAGCCCAAGGGCGGCGTGAGCGAACCGTTGCTGGCTTTCCCGGGCGGCGCCCTCGTGCACTTCGCGGTGAGCCAGAGCGAGGTCATGATGACCACGCGGCTCGCGGGCACGGAAACGCGCTTCCTGCCTTTCAACCGCGGCAATGAGAGCGGTGCGGGCAATGCCCCGGTGAAGGGGGGCTACGCCACGGCCTACCTCTGGGAGGAGGTCTGGGAGCGCGAGAGCTGGCTGCAGATTCTGCAGCGCTACCTGATCGCCAAGCGCGACGACAAGGGCAAGGTCAGCGCGGTCATCTTCCCTCGCTACCATCAGCTGGATGCCACCCGGAAGCTGGTGGACGACGTCCAAGCGAAGGGCCTTGGTGAGCGCTACCTGATCCAGCATTCAGCCGGGTCCGGGAAGACCAACTCCATCGCGTGGACGGCCCACTTCCTCGCCGACCTTCACGACGCCCAGAACGAAAAGTTGTTCAGCAGCGTGCTGGTGGTGTCGGACCGCAACGTGCTCGATGCCCAGCTACAGGAAGCGATCTTTGACTTCGAGCGGACCGCAGGCGTGGTCGCCACGATCAGCTCGGAGTCGGGGAGCAAGAGCGGTCAGCTGACGCAGGCGCTGAAAGACGGCAAGAAGATCATCGTCTGCACGATTCAGACCTTCCCGTTCGCACTGCAGCAGGTGCAAGAACTGGCCGCGACCGAGGGCAAGCGCTTCGCGGTCATCGCCGACGAAGCCCATAGCTCGCAGACCGGGCAGGCCGCCGCCAAGCTCAAGCAGCTCCTCTCTGCTGAAGAAATGGCCGAGCTTGAGGATGGCGGGGAGGTCGATACCGAGACGCTGCTAGCCGCTGGCATGGAGGCGCGGGTCGGCACCAAGGGCCTGACCTATGTCGCCTTCACCGCCACCCCCAAGGCGAAGACGCTTGAGCTGTTCGGGAGGCCCGGGCCGGACGGCCTGCCGCAGCCCTTCCACGTCTACTCGATGCGTCAGGCTATCGAAGAGGGCTTCATCCTCGATGTTTTGAAGAACTACACGCCTTACAACCTGGCGTTCAAGCTGGCCCATGGCGGTCAGGAGTTCAGCGAGAAAGAGGTCGAGCGCTCAACGGCGATGAAGGGGATCATGCAGTGGGTCCGCCTGCACCCCTGGAACATCGCCTCCAAGGTCCAGATCGTGGTCGAGCACTACCGTGAGAACGTCCAGCCATTGCTCGAAGGGCAGGCCAAGGCCATGGTGGTGGTGGCTTCCCGCAAAGAGGCCGTCCGCTGGCAGAAGGCCATCCGGTCCTACATCGAAAGCAAGGGCTACGACCTCGGCGTGCTGGCTGCATTCTCGGGCGAAGTGAATGACCCTGAGAGCTATCCTGAACCGGTCACCGAGACGAGCAAGCTGCTGAATCCCGGGCTCAACGGCCGCGACATCCGCGAGGCCTTCGCCCGCCCAGACTTCCACCTGCTCTTGGTCGCCAACAAGTTCCAGACCGGATTCGACCAGCCCTTGCTGTGCGGCATGTATGTCGACAAGCAACTGGCCGGTATCCAAGCGGTCCAGACCCTCTCGCGCCTCAACCGGGCGCACAAGGGCAAGGACACCACTTACATCCTCGACTTCGTCAACGAGCCGGCCGAAGTCCTCAAGGCGTTCAAGACCTACTACGAGACCGCCGAACTCGAATCGACCACCGACCCGAATCTGGTCTTCGATCTCCGGGCCAAGCTGGATGCTGCCGGTCACTACGACGCCTTCGAAGTGGATCGCGTCGCCAAGATCGAGTTGGATCCGAAGGCGAAGCAGTACGAGTTGAGCGCCGCTCTGGCCCCCGTCGCCGACCGTCTGCTGAAACGCTACAAAGCCGCCCAGGTCGACAAGGCGACGGCAGAGGCGGCAGGGCAGGAGTCAGCGGCCAAGAAGGCCAAGGACACACTGGAAGCGCTCGTGCTGTTCAAGGGCGACATGGGGGCGTACTGCCGGCTGTACTCGTTCCTGTCGCAGGTCTTCAACTACGGCAACACCGACATCGAGAAGCGCTTCATGTTCTACAAGCGCCTGATCCCGCTCCTCGACTTCGGCCGGGAGCGCGACGAGGTCGATCTCTCGAAGGTGGTGCTCACCCATCACACCCTGCGGAAGGGCACCAAGGCGGCGTTGGACCTCCGCGATGGCGATCCTGAAAAGCTCCCCCCGATCGATGCGCCGGGAACGGGCGCCGTGCAGGACAAGGATCGCGTGCTGCTCGCTGAGATCATCGAAAAGGTGAACGGGCTCTTCGAAGGCCAGCTCACTGACGACGATCAGCTGGTCTACGTGAACGGCGTCCTGAAGGGGAAGCTGCTTGAAAACCAGACCCTTATCGACCAGGCGGCGAGCAACGAGAAGATCCACTTCTCGAACAGCCCCGACCTCGCCATCGCGCTGACGCAGGCCATCATGGACGCGCTCGAGGCGCATACCACCATGAGCCAGCAGGCGTTGGCGTCGAAGAAGATCCAGGACGGCTTGAAGGACATCCTGCTCGGGCCCGGGCAGTTGTATGAAATGCTTCGTTCAAGAAGTGGGGTGGTCTCCCACTCCGATGCGCGCCAATGAATGGCCCGATCCCTCTTCTTGTCGGCTAGCAACCGAGTTGCCCAGTCAGTTCGCTGGACTGCTCAGTTTCCCCAACTTTCCGGATTCGAATGAACAGTTACGAGAAGACACTTATCACTGTCGCTGAGGTAAAGACGATCAACGCTCACATGGTCGCACTTGGCAAGATACGGGCGACGTCGGAAGACCAAGAGCTTGGTCACTACATCGCATCGCTCGTGATGTCACTTCAGTTCTTTCTTGGGCATGCGAAGCAGAAGTCCATTCCAACCTCTCTGACCTTTCAACCTACGTTCGAAACAGCTCGGCTCGTGCAGTATTGCCAGTTCCAGTTGGCATCCAGCAAGCCTGAATGGCAAATCCTTGCTGAGAGGCATGGGTGGATTCGTCCTGGGCAAGGTGTTTGACGAAGCATCCTTCCATGCAATGAGTAAATTCTTACCTGTCGATGATGTTGTATGTGGAGTAGGGGATTGATGGATTGATTTCTTCAGTAGAAACGTAGGAAGAGGCGGGGGATTTACTTCGCGCACTTACAGTTTCTACTCATCAATTCGTGTCGGTTCAACTTCCACGCAAACTGAAGCCAGCGCCTTGTCGCTGGCTTTTTCATTGGTCAGGAAAAAGGGTAGGTTGCTATGGCAAGTTTTCACTATGAGCTGAAAAGTGGTCGGAACGGGTACGACCACGCCCGTTACATCGCGCGCGAGGGCTTTCACAGCAAGCGAGAGGATCTAGTCGATGTCCAGTGCGGCAATCTGCCGGAGTGGGCAGAGGGCGATGTGGGCAGGTTCTGGAAAGCTGCGGATTCGCACGAACGAAAGAATGGAGCTGTTTATCGCGAGTCGATTGTTGCGCTGCCTGTCGAGCTGACTGTGGAGCAGAACAAGAGTTTGGCGAGAGACATCATCACCAAGCTGGCGAGGGGAAAGCCGTACCAGGCAGCGATTCATGCGCCGTCATCTTCCATTGAGAAGCATCCCAATCCGCATCTGCATCTCATGGTTTCGGATCGCATGGATGATGGGATTGAGAGGGACGAGACCACTTTCTTCGCTCGATACAACGGCAAGCAGCCATCCCAGGGCGGTAGGAGGAAGGACGGCGGCGGCAGCACGCGAATGGAAGTTCGTGACGCCTTGATCGCCAAGCGGAGGCTGGTCGCAGAGACGATCAATCATCATCTTGGGATGTACGGTTTCAGCCTTCGTGTGGATCATCGAAAGCTTTCCGAACAGGGTTTGGATCGCAAGGCCGAACGACACTTGGGGCCCATGCGCGTGCGTCAAATGGCTGAAAAGGAGAAGGCCACGTACGTGGCGGTTCGCAAGATTCTTCGCTAGTTCGCCGAGTACGTCCTCGGGTTTCGGCTAAAGGCCGTGGTGGCACACGCAGGATCAGGGTTGTTACATGCGGGGGGTCACTCCCCCCGCTGGCCTCTTGTCTCTATCCAAGCCATTACCGCTCTGCGCTCCCAGCGCAGCGTGGTGGGCCCTAGCTTGACCTCTTTAGGGAAGTCCGGGCGCTTTCTCCAGTTGTCCACGGTGTTTGTATGCACGCGGAGTAGATTGGCGATGTCCTCTTTTGAGATGTAGTCCGGGCCGTCTTCCACTTCTGGGCCCAATTGCTCAAGGGCGCGTTCTCGTTCGGGTGGAAAGTTCCTTTGCTTCGCAAGAGTCTTAGCGCGCGCGAACTCATCGAAAAGGCTTGGTGCAGCTCGAGTCTCCTTGTCTTCGCTGAGGATGAGCTGCTCATCCGGTTTTGGTCTTTGCACCAAGCGCGATGTTTCTTCTTGCTTTGCTGGAGTCTCAGTTTTCATCTCGACGAAAGCTGCGTCCTTGTTCTTCGTACTCGTTAGCGCGGCTGATGCGAAGTGTCGTCTTCCGATGGGGCATCGCCTGAGAAGCATTTCGGCAAACGTGTACGAAAGAGATCGCGAGTTCACGTATGCCTCGCGCTCGTTGAACTCCGTTGCCAGCATCGCGTCACTTGGGAGTATGCGTTCAATGCGGGAGTGGGTAGCGGCGTTGGCCTTGTTGCTCCACCAAGGCCACACTCCTCGGTCTTCCAGATACGACGCCAATGTCGGTCGTGACATCCATGCGCTTAGGGTTAGTGTGTAAGCCCGCTCGGTTTCGGACAGTTGGATGATGAAGTGCTTCGCCCGCAAATCCGCCTGCAATGCGTTGTACTCAGCGAGGAACATAGCTGCGCGCCGTCGCTTGTCGACAAGCAGATGTTCGTCGTGAAAGAAGTGAGGGAGGCAGTCATGACCAGCGACTAGCAGGCGGTCATAGAGCGGCTCAAAGTCCTCAGTCGCAAGCGGAAATCGGAGGCGATCTGCGAAGGAGTTGAAATCGCGACGTAGGCGCGAAACTTCATGCTCATGAATTCCATTTCGAGAGCCGGAAACTGGGTCATGAACGAAGCCCGCAATCAAGTCGAAGCCTTTGAGTATGCTTTTCAGTGGCAGCTTCGCGTAGACCACCAGGTTTATAGCGTCGACCACTTCAATGCGTTCCGCATCAATCAGATTGCGCGGTCGCAGGAACTGCGAGTCAGTCAATGCGTTCATCGGATCTCTATGTCAAGCAAAAGCGAGCCCAATCTTCCATCATGCTTCGCCGTTTCTCCAGTGCGTCGCCTCGGCGGTATGCCGCCTCCGTTTTGTTGGCAAGCGTATGTGCAAGGGCCATCTCCGCTAGGTCGCTTGGGTACTGCGTAAGCTCGCCGACCCAGTCACGGAACGTTGAGCGGAAGCCATGAGGGACGGCGTCGACGTCAAGGCGTCGCATTACGGCGGTGAGGCTCATGTCGGAGAGCATTCCGCCTCTCGGGCTGCTAAACACTAGAGTGCTGGAGTTCGATGTGGATTCGCCGCGCACGCGATTTAGTAGGTCCAGCGCCGCTGTGCTCAGTGGCACCCGGTGTTCGCGTTTCGCTTTCATTCGATCAGCTGGCACTGTCCAAACGGCGTTCTCGAAGTCGATCTCACGCCAAGCAGCGCCCCTGACCTCTCCGCTGCGACAAGCGGTAAGAATGAGGAACTTGAGCGCGAGCGCTGCAACGCCCTCTTGGTTGTCCAGGCGCCTTAAAAACTCAGCAGTGCGATTGGAGGGCAGGGCTCGGAAGTGTTGAACCTTCCTTACTTGGCTTTGGGCCGGAAAGATCTTGTCAAGATGACCTTTCCAGCGCGCAGGGTTCTCCCCCTCGCGATATCCCTTAACTCTCGCCCAGTCCAAAATGCTCTCGATCCGGCCCCGAAGCCGTGATGCGGTTTCGCTCTTCGTGGTCCAGATTGGCTCAAGAACGCTGATTACGTGGACTTCAGTGATGTCACCGACGGGCAGGTGGCCGATGACTGGGAAAGCGTAGGTTCGGAGGGTGCTTTGCCACTGGGCCCGGTGCTTCGCGTTCTTCCAGGCAGGCGCCTGTGAGGTGATATAGGCGTTTGCGGTATCGAGGAAGCTTTTGCGATGTGCTTCCTGTGCGCGAAGGGCTGACGCGGCCTCTTGCTTCTCCCTGATGGGGTCGATGCCTTTGGCGACGCTGTCCCTAGCTGCGCGTGCCTTCTCTCGCGCCTGAGCGAGCGTTACGGACGGGTAGCCGCCAAGTCCTAGGTGGCGTCGCTTGCCTGCGATCATCGTACGGAGGACCCATGAACGACCTTCCGCATCGTTCACGTACAGGTACAGGCCGGAGACCCCTCCCACGGCGTAGCTCCCTGGGCTCTTGAGTCGCCCAACTTCCAGTGCAGACAGCTCCTTCGCTCGCTTCGGCATGTGTCACTTTCGCTCCCGTACTTCTACCATCAACTCTACCATCCTCGCTTGTGTTGGCTTGGGTGAGTGAGTGGGGTGTTGTGATCACATTTCCTCACAAGCCTAATAAAAGCAATGATTTGGGCTCGGAAATCGTGAGGATTTGGGAGGCGCAGTGGAGCAAATAGGCGGACACTCTCTCCGCCATACCCGCGGTCGTACATCCGTTTTGTCTCCGACCGGTGGCGGGCGCATCCCACCATCGGGCACGGGTAGGGGCGGCAAGCCCGGGTGCGTCCACGCCATGGGGAGCGACGACGTGGCGGGGATCGAGGTGTCACTGCCGTGTTATTGAGCTAAGCTCGGCTAAGGCTTCGCAAAACCTTCACGCCGGGGGCGCAATGGACCGCATTGCCAAAGAACGGGATTTCCACGACCAGCGTTTTCGCGATCGTGACGAGGACGTTCGCGACGATCTCGGCAAGTACTACAGCGTCTATACCCTCAATACGGCGCTGTACGACGCGCTGCTCGGACGATATCTGCCGGGCAGCGACGCGCTGGAATACGGCTGCGCCAAGGGCGAGAAGTCGCTGCGTTGGGCTGGACGAGGCGCCCGCGTCAAGGGAATCGATATCTCCGACGAGGCGGTACGGATCGCCAACGCCGATGCGCAGAAGGCGTCGTTGCCGGCGGAGTTCTTCGCCATGAACGCCGAGAAGATGGATTTCGCCAACGACAGCTTCGACGTCGTTTATGGGGAGGGGATCCTGCATCACCTCGACCTCGACCAGGCTTACTCCGAGATCGCGCGCGTGTTGCGGGCGGACGGGCGGGCGGTGTTCGTCGAGCCGATGGGCCACAACCCGGCACTGAACCTGTACCGGAAGCTGACCCCGGCGATGCGCACCGAGGACGAGCATCCGCTGTTGAAGCGCGACCTGACGCTGCTGCGGCGCTTCTTCAAGACCGTGGATGTCCATCACTTCCACATTGCCACCCTGGCCGCCGTGCCGTTCCGCAACACCTTCATGTTCAAGCCCATGCTGGCGTTGCTGCACCGAATCGACCGCACGCTGATGCGCCTGGTGCCGCCCATCCGCCACTGGGCCTGGGTGGTGGTCATCGACGTCGCGGGGCCGCTTCGCCCGATGCTCTAGTGCGCAGCCCTCCCCTTGGGGGGGAGCTCGTCGGCGGACCTTGAGGGGCTCGATGTCGCGCCACGCGTTCGGACATCGTGCTGTCCTGCGCCGAGCGTGGTTCCGAGGCACGACGTTCGCCCGAGCGGTTCGGTTTGGCGAGCGATGATTTCCTACATGGATTCACGAATTACGCTGTCGCCGGTCGATTCACGCGGGCTTAAGATCTTCCCATCCCGAACCCATCCCCCAGGGAACAAGGAAGCGTTGACTATGATCAGAGTATTCCTGCTGGACGACCACGCGCTCGTGCGAACCGGCTATCGGCTGATTCTCGAGCGCGAAACCGACATGGATGTCGTCGGCGAGGCGGAGGATGGCGAATCCGGACTGCCCCTGATCCGCCAGCTCGCGCCTGACGTGGTCCTCTGCGACCTTCATCTTCCCGGCGTCAGCGGCCTCGAGATCACCGAACGTCTCGCCAAGGGCGACGCGCCGACGCGAGTCGTGATTTGTTCCGTCCAGCAGGACGGCCCGATGCCACGTCGGCTGATGGCCGCCGGCGCACATGGCTACGTGGGCAAGGGCTGCGATGCCAACGAGCTCCTGCGTGCGATCCGCGAGGCCGCACGGGGCAAGCGCTACCTCGCGAGCGATGTTGCCCAGCACATCGCGCTTGTCGGTGCGCAAACGGAGTCGCCGTTCGAGAACCTGTCGCCGCGCGAGATGGAGGTGGCGAAGCTCCTCTGCCAAGGGCTCAAGCTCGAGGAGATCGGCCGGCGCCTGCACCTGAGCGGCAAAACCGTGGCGACCCACAAGTACCGACTGCTCGACAAACTGGCGATCAAGGACACGGTATCGCTCGCGCGTCTGGCGACGCAGTACGGCGTGCACGATGCGACCTTGTCGCCAAGCTGAGCAACGGCGCGTCCCATCCTCCGAGTGAAAAGAAGAACGGCCCGGAAATCCGGGCCGTTTTCGCGTTCGATGGTTGACGACCTGAGCCGTCGGTAATCAAACCCGTTGAGGGCCGCCGTCCGGACCGGCGTCGGCGCCTTCCTGACCGTCGGCCGGTGGAGCCACCGGTGCCGGCGACGGAGCCGCCAGTTCTGCTAGGAGGTCCCGCTGCAACGGAGAGGCGACTGGGGCGACCTCGCCCGTGGGAGCGATTTCGACAATGGCCTCCACAGCCGGCGCGGGCTCGACCATGGCCTCCACCAACGGCGTGGCTTCGACGACGATGGGTTTCGCCTCGACTGACGCGACCGTTTCCATGGCTGCAGGCGCGGCCTCCATGCCGATGGACGCACCGGTCGTGGCCGCGATGGCGGCGGTGGGTTCGGTCGCGGGCGCCGGGGCGATCGTCGGGGGCGCCGGGGCGATCGTCGCTGGCGCGGGAAGGTCGTCGAAATCGCTCTCGGCGCTCGTCAGCAGCGCGGCGGGCGCTGCCGCCGCGCGATCGCCGGCGGGCTTCGCCGATTCGCCATCGTCATCGCCGTCGGCGTCGTCGCCGAAATCCTCGCCATCCAGCGCATCGCCGGTGGCGGTGCCATCGGCACCCTCCGCACCAGCGCCACGGCGGCGGCGACGTCCACCGCGACGGCCGCGGCGACGCTTGCCGCCCGTGCCGGTTTCGGCCGACGAGCCGCCTTCCGAACCGTTGGTCTCGACACCTTCGATAGCCGTCGTTTCGACGATGGCTTCGGCCGTCTCGGGCGTCGGCGCGAAGCCTTCGGTCGGCGCCGCGTTCGCGACGGAACGCGTCGGCTCGGGGGTCACGCCCTCAGCGACCACGGCCACGCCCGCCACGGTACCTGCGGCTGCGGTCGTACCGTTCGTGCGCGGCTCCTGCGGACGACGGCCCGGGTCCTGCTTGCGCTGCTCGGCCTTCTCGGCTTCGCGCTTCTGCTGTTCTTCGCGACGCTGCTGCTTCTCGAGGCGGCGCTGCTCCTCGAGCTTGCGCTGCTCGTCGATGCGCTTCTGCTCCTCGGGGCTCCGCTCCGGCTTGTTGCCGTTGCGGTCGCGGCGCTCGCCGCGGCCCGGACGCTCGCCGCGCTGCGCGGGCTGTTCGCCGGTGGTGGTGCCCTGGCGCTCGCCACGCTCGCTGCGGTCGTTCGGACGATCACCGCGGTTCCCGCGCTCGCTGCGATCACCACGCTGGCCACCGCGGTCGTTGCGCGGACCGCGATCCTCGCGACGCGGGCGCTCGCCCTGCGGCTTGCCGGGGGCGGCGGCAGGGGCGGCGGCGGGAGCGCCGTCGTCGCCGGTGAACACCGACATCAGGCGGCTCCAGAAACCGCGCTTCTGCGGCGTTGCCGCGGGAGCGACGGCCACCGGGGCGGCCGGCGCCGGAGCGACGTCGCCATCGAAGGTTTCGACCGGGCGGTTCGGCATCGGCTGCACCGGCTGCACTTTCGTCACGGCCGGTGCCGGCGGGATGTTCAGCTGGTTCTTCGTCAGCGCATGCAGCTCGAGCTTGCGCGGCGAGGTGCGGTGGTAGCTCGGCTTCGACGATTCCTCGCCCAGCTCGTTCTCGCGCAGGCGCGTCACGGTGTAGTGCGGGATATCGAGCGCCGGGTCGGCGACGATGATGATCGGCGAATCATGGCGCTGCTCGATCTCGGTGATCGCGCGGCGCTTCTCGTTGAGCAGGTAGTTGGCGATCTGCGACGGGGCCTGCACCAGCACCTGGCCGGTGTTCTCCTTCATCGCATGCTCTTCCACCACGCGCAGGATCGACAGCGACAGCGACTCGACGCTGCGCACGCGGCCGTGGCCGTCGCAGCGCGGGCAGACCATTTGGCTGCTTTCGCCCAAGCTGGGACGCAGGCGCTGGCGGCTCATTTCCAGCAGGCCGAAGCGCGAGATGCGGCCGATCTGCACGCGGGCGCGATCGTGCTTCAGGGCGTTCTGCAGGCGGTCCTCGACCTGGCGCTGGGCCTTGGTCGAGCTCATGTCGATGAAGTCGATGACCACGAGGCCGCCGAGGTCGCGCAGGCGCAGCTGGCGGGCCACTTCCTCGGCCGCCTCCAGGTTGGTCTGCAGCGCGGTTTCCTCGATATCGCCGCCCTTGGTGGCGCGCGCCGAGTTCACGTCGACCGAGGTGAGGGCCTCCGTCTGGTCGATGACCAGCGCGCCGCCCGAGGGCAGGCGCACGTTGCGCTCGTAGGCGTTCTCGATCTGCGATTCGATCTGGAAGCGGTTGAACAGCGGGATCGGGTCGCCGTAGAGCTTCAGCTTGCGCAGGGCGTTCGGCATCACCTGCTGCATGAACTCGCGGGCTTCGTCGTACATCGCCTGCGTGTCGACGAGGATCTCGTTGACGTCGCCGCGCAGGTAGTCGCGCAGGGCGCGGACGATCAGGCGCGATTCCTGGTAGATCAGGAACGGGGCAGGCTTCGACAGGGCAGCGTCGCAGATGGCGCGCCAGACCTGCAGCAGGTAGTTCAGGTCCCACTGCAGCTCTTCCGCATCGCGGCCGACGCCGGCGGTGCGGATGATGACGCCCATGTCATCGGGGATGTTGATGGCGTCGAGCGCTTCCTTCAGCGCCTGCCGGTCTTCGCCCTCGATGCGGCGCGAGACGCCGCCGGCGTTAGGCGAGTTCGGCATCAGCACCATGTAGCGGCCGGCCAGCGAGATGAAGGTGGTCAGGGCGGCGCCCTTGTTACCACGCTCTTCCTTGTCGACCTGGACGACGACTTCCTGCCCTTCGCGCAGGCATTCCTTGAGCGTGTTCTTGTCCGGGTTCGTCCCCGGCTGGAAGTACTCGCGAGCGATCTCCTTCAGCGGCAGAAAGCCGTGGCGGTCGACGCCGTATTCGACGAAGGCCGCTTCGAGGGAGGGTTCAAGCCGCGTGATGCGGCCCTTGTAGATGTTGGACTTGCGCTGTTCCTTGGCCGACTGCTCGATGTCGATGTCGTACAGGGACTGGCCGTCCACGATCGCCACGCGCAGTTCTTCGGCCTGCGTGGCATTGATCAGCATCCGCTTCATTGTCAGGTTCCTCATGCGCTCTACCGCGAGGAACGCCGGGTCGGGCCCGTCATCCGGCGCCGCTTGCGCGGCGCCTGGCATCGATCCAGCGCTTCGGACCGTCGGGGCATTCCCGCGGGAGCGCTTCTTTTGTATTCCACTGATGCCGGTCGGTGTGTCAGGCCGATCCGGTGCTAGCCGCGTGGCCGTCGGGCAATCCTTCGGGACACTCGGGCAGGGGGCGGGTTTGCCCGTGCGAAAGCCGCTAACATGATCGCCCCCGGGGGGCGTGGTCGCGTTTCGACGGGAACTCAGGGGAGGGGGCTTTCGGCCAACTCCCAAGCGAATCAGAACCTTAGCCTGCGCGCGGAGCTT
>JAIXTZ010000131.1 GCA_027483745.1 Lysobacteraceae bacterium | reverse complement strand
GGCATGGGAGAAGATGAAGGCCGCGGAGCGCGCGGCGAAGCGGCGCGATGCCGACACGCCGCCCTCGGCGCTCGACGACGTGCCCAAGGCGCTGCCGGAGTGGCAGCGCGCGCTGAAGCTGCAGAAGCGCGGCGCCAACGTCGGCTACGACTGGCCGGACGCTACGCCGGTGATCGCCAAGCTCGAGGAGGAACTCGAGGAAGTGCGTGAGGCGCTGGCGATGCCGGCCTCGCCCGAGCGGCAGGACGCGGTGGAAGACGAGATCGGCGACCTGCTGTTCGTGGCGATGAACCTCGCGCGCAAGGCCAAGGTCGATCCGGGCACGGCCTTGCGCCGCGCGAATGCCAAGTACGAGCGCCGCTTCCGCCAGATGGAAGCGCTGGCGCGTGCGCAGGGACGCGAGTTCGCGGCGCTGTCGCTGGACGAGCAGAGTGCGCTGTGGGACGAGGCCAAGCGCATCGAGCGCGGCGGATGAGCGAGGGCGACACGGCGTCGACGCCGCGCCTGGTGCTGTTCGACTTCGATGGCACGCTGACCACGGTCGAGACTTTCCCGCTGTTCGTGCGTTTCGCGGCACCGCGGTGGCGCGTTCGCCTTGGGGGGCTGCTGCTCGCGCCCTTGGTGCTCGCCTACCGGGCGGGTTGGGTGTCTGGCGTCGTGATGCGCGCGGCCATCGTGCGGCTCGCGTTCTCCGGGATGGCACGTGAGCACTTCGAGGCGTTCGCCCGTGCGTTCGCGGCTGGGCGGTTCCCGGTGCTGGTGCGCCCCGACATGCTGGCGAGACTGCGTGCCCGTCGGGCCGCTGGGGATCGCGTCGTCGTCGTTTCCGGAAACCTCGACGCGCTGCTTCGGCCATGGTGCGAGGCAGAGGGCGTCGAACTTCTGGCCTCCGCGCTCGAATGCTGCGAGGGGCGCTTGACCGGCCGCTACGACGGACCGCAGTGCGCCGGTGAATCGAAGGTAGAGCGCATTCGCGCCCTTGTCGGTGATTGGCCGCGAGAACGCATCGAGGCGCATGGCGACACTGTGGAAGACCTGCCGATGCTGGCCCTGGCGGCGACCGCCACCTACCGCGGCGCACCATGGCCGAACGGCGACACAATGCGCTGATTCATGCCGCCTCGACGCGCCAAGTTTAGCCTCGACGGCGCACCGCCCCTCGACAAGACCTGACATGACCCCGCCCACGACCGGTTTCGCCAGCTTCCGCGAGTTCTATCCGTTCTATCTCGGCGAGCACCGCAACCGCACGTCGCGGCGGCTGCACGTGATCGGCTCGACGGGGGTTCTGGTGATCCTCGGCCTCGTCGTGGCGCAGGTGCTTTCGCCGTGGTGGCTGTTCGCGCTGCCGGTGTGCGGCTACGGCTTCGCTTGGGTCGGACATTTCTTCTTCGAACACAACAAGCCCGCCACGTTCAAGCACCCGGTCTACTCGCTGATGGGCGACTGGGTGATGTTCAAGGACGTGCTGACCGGGAAGATCCCGTTCTGAGCACGCCGCGCCGCGCCCTCGCCGAGATCGGCCCACTCGCCGCGCTCGCCGCGCCGCTGGTGGCCGGCCTCGTTGCATCGACCGGCGTGACGCTGGTGGACACGGCGATGTTGGGGCCGCTCGGCGCCACGCCCTTGGCGGCGGTGTCGTTGACGACGTCGGTGGCGATCATCTTCTACGCCGGCCTGTATGGATTCGCCGGCCCCGTGGGTCTGTTCGCCGGGCGCTGCTTCGGCAGCGGCGATCTGGGCGGCATCGGTCACATCGCGCGGCACGGCGCGCTGCTGGCCAGCGTCGGCGGACTGGCCGGCGCGCTGCTGATGGCCGCGGGCCTGCTGGCGCTGCCCTACGCGGGGCAGCCGGACGAGGTGCTGGCCGTGATCGGCCCGTACTGGCTGTGCCTCAGCGCCTCGATGCTCGCCTTTACCCACGCGATGGTGGTCAAGAACCTGCTTGATGCGGCGGGCCGGCCTTGGCTCAGCGTGGCCGTGACCGTGCTGCCCGCCTTGCTCAACGTGTTCTTCAACTGGCTGCTAATCTACGGCCATTGGGGCTTTCCGCGACTCGGCCTGACGGGCGCGGGCATCGCCAGCCTGGCGGCACAGGCCATCGGCGCGGTGGTCGGTTGGGTGGTGGTGCGCCATCTTCCCTCGCTGCGCGCCTGGTGGGGGCCGCGGCGTTTCGAGCGCGCGGAGCTCTCGCGGCAGTGGAACGAAGGGCGGCCGATGACGGTGCAGCTGTTCATGGAAGGAGCCGCCGTGGCGGTGGCCGGCGTGCTGATCGGCCTGTTCGGTGCGGTCGCGCTCGCCGGCAACCAGATCGCGCTGTCCGTGGGGAGCACGCTGTACATGCTGCCGCTCGGCGTCGCGGGCGCGGTCACCATCCGCATCGCGCAGGTGATCGGTGCCGGCGAATGGCCGCGGGTCGCCGCGATCGGGCAAGCGGGGCTGCTGGTCGTGACCGGCTGGATGGGCGGCTTCGCCCTGCTGTTCCTGTTCGCGGGCGCGTGGATCGGGGGGTTGTTCGTCGACGACCCGGCGGTCATCGCCGCGGCGGCGGCGATCTTCTTTGTCTTTGGCTTCACCCAGCTGATGGACGGCGTGCAGTCGGTGAGCCTCGGCGCGCTGCGCGGGATGCTCGACAACGACTTCCCGACCCGCGTCTCGCTGGTGGCCTACTGGCTGATCGCGCTGCCGCTTTCGGCCCTGTTCGGATTCGCGTTTGATCTGGGGGCGCCGGGCGTCTGGGCCGGGTTCGGCGTGGGCCTCGCCATCGCCGCCGTCGCTCTCGCGCTGCGCTTCCTGCGGCTCAGTCGTTCCGGGTCACCGCCGGCGCTCGTCGACGCCACGGACTGAGGCGGCGCCTCATTCGAGGAAGAGCAGGAAGGCCGCGGCGACGATCAGCACGAAGGCGGCGATGTGGTTCCAACGGATCGCCTCGCCGAGGTACGTGACCGAGAACGCCGCGAAGACGGACAGGGTGAGGATTTCCTGGATGCCCTTCAGCTGCGCGGCCGAGTACACCTGATGCCCCATCCGGTTGGCCGGAACCTGCAGGCAGTACTCGAAGAAGGCGATGCCCCAGCTGACGAGGATCACGGTGAGCAGTGGGGTGGTCTTGAACTTCAGGTGCCCGTACCAGGCGAACGTCATGAACACGTTCGAGCCGAGCAGCAGCAGGAGGGGGGCGAGGTAGGTCCACATGGGCGCAGTGTGCCGGGCGCCATGACTTCACGCTTGTGTCACCCGCGCCCGGGCTCAATGCGCGTGTGAATTCACAAAGCTGAACACACAGCTTTCACATTCCTGAAGGAGCTCACCATGCGCCGTGACGACCCCGCCGGACTGATCCTCGTCGTCGAGGACAACCGCAACCTCTCCGAGATGATGGGCGAGTACCTCGAGGCCCGCGGCTTCGGCGTCGACTACGCCGGCGACGGCCACGACGGCTTCCGCCTCGCCGTCGACAACAGCTACGACGTCATCGTCCTCGACCTCATGCTGCCGCGGATGGACGGCATCGAGCTGTGTCGCAAGCTTCGCAACGAGGCGAAGAAGAGCACCCCGGTGCTGATGCTGACCGCCCGCGACACCCTGCAGGACAAGGTGATCGGCCTCGACGCCGGCGCCGACGATTACCTCGTCAAGCCCTTCGCCATCCAGGAGCTCGAGGCCCGCCTGCGCGCCCTGATCCGCCGCGACCGCCGGCAGGTGAGCGCCGAGGTGCTGAAGGTGGCCGACCTGATCCTCGACACCGCGTCGCTGCGCGTCACCCGCGGCGGCAAGGAGATCCAGCTCTCGCCGATCGGCCTGCGCCTGCTCACGATCCTGATGCGCGAATCGCCGCGCGTGGTGACCCGTCGCGACATCGAGCGCGAGAGCTGGGGCGACGGCCTGCCGGATTCCGACACCCTGCGCAGCCACCTGTACAACCTGCGCAAGGCCATCGACCGTCCGTTCGACAAGCAGCTGCTGCACACGGTGCAGACGGCCGGCTACCGTATTGCCGACCTCGACACCGCACCGGCGGCATGACCGACACCACCGGCCTCCGCCGAAAAATCTGGATCGCCTTCATCCTGCAGGCCGCCGCGATCAGCTTCGCGGCGGTCCTCGGCGTGTACGGCGCCTCGGCGGTGCTGAAGCATCTGCTGATCCAGCGCGCGCTCACCGAGGAGGCCTCGCATTTCTGGAAGCGCAGCGAGGCGAATCCGGCCGCCTCGGTGCCCGACACCTTCAACATGACCGGTTTCGTCGTCGATGCCGACGGGTCGAAAGCCGACCTGCCGGCACCGCTGCACGGCCTGCCGGAGGGCTACCACAGCCTGCCGCGCTCCCAGGGCGGCGCGCTGGTGCTGGTCGAACGGCACGAGGGCCGCACCCTGTACCTGCTCTTCAAGCAGGAGCAGGTGGACGCGCTGGCCTTCTGGTTCGGCGTGGTGCCGCTGGCGCTGGTGCTGATCGTCGTCTACGTGATCGCGTGGACCACGTATCGTGCCTCGAAGCGCGCGGTGTCGCCGGTGATCTGGCTGGCCTCGCAGGTGCAGCGCTGGGACCCGAAGCACCCGGAAGTCAGCGCGTTGAAGCCCGAGAACCTGCCGGTGGACGTGGAGGGCGAGAGCCTCGTGCTGGCCTCCTCGCTGCACGATTTCGGCACGCGCATCGAGGAGCTCGTGCACCGCGAGCGCAACTTCACCCGCGATGCGTCGCACGAGCTGCGCACGCCGCTGGCGGTGATCCGCATGGCCAGCGAAATGATGCAGACCGACCCGATCTGCTCGCCGCGGCAGCAGAAGGCGCTGAACCGCATCCAGGGCGCCGTGCGCGACATGGAGACCCTGATCGAAGCCTTCCTGATCCTCGCCCGCGACGGTGACACCGGCCTGCCGCCGGAGCCGCTGCTGGCCTCCGAGATCGTCGAGGACGAGCTGGAGAAGGCGCGGCCGCTGGTGGCGAACAAGCCGGTGACGCTGGAGCTCGATCTCGAAGCCGACTTCAAGCTGGTGGCGCCGCGCCGTGTAGTGAGCGTGCTGATCAGCAACCTCGTCCGCAACGCCTGCTACTACACCGACAGCGGCCATGTCCGCATCCGCGTGCGTTTCGGCGAGATCCGCATCGAGGACACCGGCATTGGCATGTCGGCCGAACAGCTCGAACGCGTCTTCGAACCCTTCTGGCGCGCGGACACCGCGCGCGTGGGCGGGCAGGGCATCGGTCTGTCGATCGTGCAGCGCCTGTCGAGCCGCTTCGGCTGGCCGGTGCACCTCGCCAGCGAATCCGCCAAGGGCACGGTGGCCACGGTGAGCTTCCCGCAGGCGGAGCCGCCCAAGCTCGATTGAGCGGCGCGGAGGACCTACAGTCGGCACTCCGAACCCCGCCGGAGTGCCCGATGCGTCCCTGGTCCACTTTGTTCCTGTCGATGGCCTTTGCCGCCGGCTCGGCCGTTGCCGCTCCCTCGGCGCCCACCGCGCTGGTGATCCACGGTGGTGCCGGTGTCATCACCCGCGACCAGTTGTCCGAAGCGGATGAAGCCGCCCTGCGCGCCGACCTCGACGCGGCGCTGGATGCCGGCGACGCGGTGCTCAAGCGCGGCGGCACGGCACTCGATGCCGTGACCGCCGCCGTGCAGGTGCTGGAGGACTCGCCCTGGTTCAACGCTGGCAAGGGCGCGGTGTTCACCGCGGACGGCACGCACGAACTTGATGCCGCGATCATGGAGGGCCACACCCGCCGCGCCGGTGCCGTGGCCGGCGTGCGCACGGTGCGCCACCCGGTGCTGCTCGCGCGCGCGGTGATGGCGCATTCGCCGCACGTTTTCCTCGCCGCCGACGGCGCGGAAGCCTTCGCCGACACGCGGCCGGAACTCGAGCGCGTGTCGAACCGCTGGTTCGACACCGAGCGCCGCCGCCAGCAGCTCGAGGCCGCGAAGGAGCGCGAGCAGCGCCAGGCCGCCGGCGAGGTCATCCCGCTGCCGCCCGGCGCCTACTTCGGCACGGTCGGCGCGGTGGCCCTCGATGTGAACGGCCACATCGCCGTGGCGACGTCGACCGGCGGCATGACCAACAAGCGCTGGGGCCGCATCGGCGATGCCCCGGTCATCGGTGCGGGCACCTATGCCAACGACCAGTGCGGCATCAGCGCCACCGGCTGGGGCGAGTTCTACCTGCGCACCGTGGCGGCCCACGACATCTGCGCCCGCGTGGCCTTGCGGGGCGATCCGATCGAAGCCGCCGCCGAGGACGTGATCAACCGCGTCATCCCGGCTCTGGGCGGCGACGGCGGCGCCATCGGCCTCGACGCCCGCGGCACCATCGTCATGCCCTTCAACACCAGCGGCATGTACCGCGGCTGGGTGAAGCCCGACGGCTCCCGCGGCACCGCGGTGTTCCGCGAACCGTGACCCAGTGCGCGCATGGGCGCGCGTCCAGCGCTACGCTTGCCCCACCGCCCGCCGGAGGACTGCCATGTTCGACGAGGAAAGCACCCGCATCCGCAAGCAGCAGAAGTTCCTGCAGGACGTGGAGCACGCGATCAGCGACGCCAATCGCGAGATCATCCAGGCCCACATCCCGCGCTTGGACAAGGCCAGCTTCGTCGCTTTCGCCACCCGCGTCGCCGAGTTGCGCGCGGAGTACCTGAAAGCCGCCCTGGCGGCGGCGCAGGGCAACGACGCCGTCGAGTACACGGCCCTTCGAGCCCGCCGCGAGGCGTTCGAAGAAGCTAAAGCGGCGTTCAGCGCGCTGGAGCGCGCGATCGAGCGCGGCTACGTGGATATCGCCGGCGCGGATTGAACGCTGGCGTTTCCCGCGCGTCGACAGCGGTCGGCGCAAGGGGCGCCTGCTTGCAACCGCCGACTGCTCGTCGCGACGGGTTTTCGAAGGCGTCATCGACAAGGGCCCGGAACGAGGCGAATCAGGAGCCCCGGCACGCGCTTTAGGCGCAAGCCCCGAAGGGGGTCGCTCCGGATGAGCGATCGGCCCAAGGGGCAGGACGCCCCCTTTGGGCCGACCGTCGGAACGTTTGCGAAAGAGGCGGTGGGGCGGGCCAGCCTCGTGCCGGGCCCTCGTCGATAGTCGCTCTGGCGACGCGTGGCCCAACGACGTGCGCGGCAGGCGCGCACGGGCGCCCCTACCGTGTCGTGATCGACACGCTCGGCCGCGGATCCACCGGCCCGAGCAACCGATGCCGCGACCAGAACACCATCGCCGCTTCGAACACCGCCTCCGGGGCCTCGAGCTGCGGGTAATGCCCGATGCCCGGCAGCTCGTGCAGGTCATCGCTACCCAGCAGTTCGCGCCACCGCGCGGCGGCATGCGCGCCGGACACGGGATCGGCGCTGCCGTTGATCAGGGCCATCGGCATCGCCACGCGCTCCATCGCACCCACCCAGCGGGCGCGGCGGCGCTTGCGTTCCGCCATGTAGCCGAGCAGCCGCGGCAGGGCGAGGTGGCCGTCATGGTGGCGCAGCAGGGTCCAAAGCCCGTCGATGATTCGGGGGTCTGGTGGCGTCTGCTTGCCGAAGATCGCCTTCAGGTTGGCGCCGAAGCGCGCCTTGCTGGTCGCTCGGGCGATAAGCGGGCCCAAGCCCGGCAGGGCGAGCAGGCGCTGCATGGGCCGCGGGCGGTGCATCTCGGGAAACAGGCCGCCGTTGAGGAAGACCACCGAGTGCATCGCCGGGCGCGGCTTGCGCTTGTCGAGCTGCCGCGCGAGCAGCTCTTGCGCGACCGTGTCGCCGTAGTCGTGCGCCAACACGTGGTAGCCCCAGGCGCCTTCGCGGCGCAGCAGCCACTCGCAGAGTTCGGCCTGTTCCGCGATGGTGTAGCGGTGGCCGCGGGGTTTGGCCGAATCCCCGAAGCCCAGCAGGTCGAGCGCGAGCAGCGAGAAGTGCTGCGACAGCGGCTCCCACAGCGGGGCCCAGTCCCAGCTCGCGGACGGGAAGCCGTGGATCAGCAGCAGCACCGGCAGGCGCGGTTCCACCTGACGGCGCACGAACAGCGACCCCAGTGGGGTGGAGACGCGCTCGCCGCCTTCGCGCCAGTCGCGGAGCTCGAAGAAGGCCGGCGCGGCGCGCGCGCTCGTCACGGAATCCGGCACGCGCGGCTCAATCCACCGCCACCGAGGCGGCGTGCTCGCGGGTGGCTTCGAAGCGCACGTCCTTCGCCCGCTCCTGCGCCAGCTGCAGGTTGACGCGCGAAGGCGCGAGGTAGACGAGGTGGCCGGCCGCATCGACGCCGAGGTTCATGGCGTTCTTCTCGCGGAAAGCCTCGAGGGTCTTGTCGTCCGGCGCATACACCCAGCGCGCGGTCTGCACCTGCACCGGCTCGAAGCTGGCGTCGACGCCGTACTCGTCCTTCAGGCGGTAGGCCACCACGTCGAACTGCAGCATGCCGACGGCGCCCAAGATCAGGTCGTTGCTCATCAGCGGGCGGAAGAACTGCGTGGCGCCTTCTTCCGACAGCTGGGCCAAGCCCTTCTGCAGCTGCTTGAGCTTCAGCGGGTCGCGCAGGCGGGCGCGGCGGAACAGCTCCGGCGCGAAGTTCGGGATGCCGGTGAAGTTCACCGCCTCGCCTTCGCTGAAGCTGTCGCCGATCGAGATGGTGCCGTGGTTGTGGATGCCGATGACGTCGCCCGGCCAGGCCTCGGCGGCGATCTCGCGGTCCGAGGCCATGAAGGTCAGTGCGTTGGCGAGCTTCAGCTCCTTGCCGGTGCGCGGGTGGAACACCTTCATGCCGGCGGTGAAGTGGCCGGAGCAGATGCGCATGAAGGCCACGCGGTCGCGGTGCTGCGGGTCCATGTTGGCCTGGATCTTGAAGACGAAGCCGGTGAGCTTCTCTTCTTCGGGCTCGACGGCGCGGGTGGTGGTGGCGCGCGTCTTCGGCGGGGGCGCGTGCTCGACGAAGAAGTCGAGCAGCAGCTGCACGCCGAAGTTGTTCACGGCCGAACCGAAGAACACCGGCGTCTGCTTGCCCTCGAGGTAGGCCTGCTTGTCGAACGGATTCGACGCGCCCTGCACGAGCTCGAGTTCGTCGCGCAGCTCAGCCAACGCCTGCGCGCCGAGGCGGCGCTCCAGTTCCGGGTCGTCGAGCTTCAGGATCGTGGAGTCCTGTCGCGTGAAGTTCTTGCCCGGCTCGAACAGGTGCACTTCGTTGTCGACGAGGTGCACCACGCCCTTCAGGCGCTGGCCCATGCCGATCGGCCAGGTGATCGGCGCGCACTGGATGCCGAGCACGGTCTCGACTTCATCGAGCAGCTCGATCGGCTCCTTGCCCTCGCGGTCGAGCTTGTTGATGAAGCTCATGATCGGCGTGTCGCGCATGCGGCACACCTCCATCAGCTTGATCGTGCGTTCCTCGACGCCCTTGGCGCAGTCGATGACCATCAGGGCCGAGTCGACCGCCGTCAGCACGCGGTAGGTGTCCTCGCCGAAGTCGGCGTGGCCCGGCGTGTCGAGCAGGTTGACGATCTTGCCTTCGTAGGGGAACTGCATCACCGATGAGGTGACCGAGATGCCGCGCTCCTTTTCCAGCGCCATCCAGTCGGAGGTCGCGTGGCGCGCGGCCTTGCGGCCCTTCACCGAGCCGGCCATCTGGATCGCCCCGCCGAACAGCAGCAGCTTTTCCGTCAGCGTGGTCTTGCCGGCGTCCGGGTGGGAAATGATGGCGAAGGTCCGGCGACGCCGGGTTTCGGTGCTCTGCTGGGACATGCGGGCCGCGCCGGGCTTTCAGCCGGCGGCTCGGGAGAACGGGAAGGGCCACGATTATACGCCGGGCCTCCCGGCGCCCCGGGGGCCGGACGGCACGGCGTTCAGGGCGTGGGGGCGAGTTCCAGCCCGTCCGGCCCGCTCATCCGGAAGGGCAAGGAGAGCAATTCGCGCCCATCGTTCACCTGCACGCTGAAATGCAGGTGCGGGGCGCTGCTCCAGCCCACGCTGCCGACGGCGGCCAGGGCCTGGCCGGCTTGCACGCCGTCGCCGGGCTGCACGCGCGCGCTGCCGGTCGCGATGTGCGCATACAGCCCCATCGAGCCGTCGGCGTGCAGCACGCGCACGAGGTTCATGCGCTCCTTCAGGGTCTCGTCCGTGCCGCCCTCGGTGAAGGTGTCGACCACCTGCATCACCGTGCCTGCCCGTGCCGCGAGCACCGGCGTGCCTTGGGCGGCGGCGAAGTCGAGCGCGTGGAAGTTGGCCGCGTCGCGGTGGCTGGCCCGGCCGCCAAAGCCTTGCGTGAGTCGCCAGGCGCTTGCCGCGGGCAGCGGGAAGGCGTAGACCCCGCGCTGCCCCGGCGGCAGCAGCTGCGGCGCGCCCGGCTGGGCCTCGAGGCGGAGGTCTGGCGCGCCCTCGCCGCCGAAGCGGCCGATGGCGCGCGTTTCTCCGGCCTCGAGCGTGGCCTCGATGACCTCGCGGGGCCGCGCGGCCTCATGCACGCGCACGTGGATCGGCCCGGCCAGGCGGTTGCGCACGAGGGCTTGCCGGCTGCCGTCGGTACGGCGTTCCACGGAGAGCTCCGCCATCGCGGCCGCTGCGTTCGCGTCGACCGCGGGCAGCACCGGTGCCGCCAGCAGGCCCAACAGGGCGAGCAGCCCCGGCCCCCGCATCACTCGCAGCGTTCGCGCAGGCCGAGGGCCGAGGCGACGTCGCGCCAGTCGAAGGCGCTCAGCGATTCATCGCGATTCGAGGCGTAGAACACGCCGGCCGGGAAGCGCGTGCTCGGCGCCTGCGAGAGCCACACGCCGTCGGTCATCCCGGTGTTGCGGCCGGCGAAGCGGCCCTTCGCTTCGAGCGTCTGCCGGTCGTAGACGTGGAACAGCGTGGCGTCGATGAACTGGTCGGCGGCAATCCAGTAGCCGCTGCCGTCCGGGCAGGCCCACAGGGCCACGCCCTCGGCCTGCGCCCCGAATTCACCCACGCCGACATTGCGCCCCACGTAGCGGCCATCGAAGCCATAGACGCGGTAGCCGGTGCCGGTGGGCACGTCTTCCTCGGCGACCAGCAGGCGGCCGTTGGCCACGTCGCCAGCGATCGACTCCGCCACCCGCAGCGCGCCGGCTTCGGAGGTGTCGCCCGACGCGCCGTCGAAGCGGGCGGACACGGCATCGCCATCGATCAGCACGCTGAAGCGCTTGATCCGCGCCGACAGCGCCTCGAGCGGCGGGACCACGTCGTAGTCGTCGCCGTCCATGAAGCTGTCGGTCACCCACAGTTCGATGCGGCCGCCTTCGGGCTCGTGCAGCCACAGGCCGTAGGGCGAACGCAGTTGGCCCTCGCCAAGGGTGGCGAGCGGGGTGAATTCCGGCAGCGAGAGCACCTGGACGCGGCGGTTGTCGCGTTCGACGACGAACAGCCGGTCGCCCCAGGCGAAGACGCCGTTCGGCCGGTTGAACTGGCCCGGCGCCGCACCCTGGGCACCGACGCGCCGCAGGAGCGCCCCGGTCTCGCCGTCATGCACCAGCAGCTGGTGGGTTTCCTTGCCCGTGCTGATGAGCCAGCGGCCGCCCTCGGGCGTCAACCACGCGGTGGGGGAATCGACCTCGTCCGGCGGGTTCGCGGGGGTGATGAAGGCTTCGGCCACGACCTCGTGGGCGATGTCGGACGCGGCGAGGCGGGGCTCGTCGGTCCCGACCTCGTCCGGCTCCTTCACGTCGCGCCACCAGGCACAGCCCGGCAGCAGCAGGACGGCGAGTCCCAGCGCGAGGGCTGGGCGGAGGGGCGAGGGCAGGGGCATGGCGGACTCCGGAACGGACGCAAAGCATAGACGGCGTGGCGGCGCTTCCGCACGGCGCCATGGCTCCCGCGGTCGATCCGCGTGTCTTCCGGCTGTCGCCATACCGTCATCGGGCTGCAACGCCACGGCCTCGGAATAACGTTTTTCCAACGCAGGACGCTCCATGACCCGCCAGCCCCTGACGACGGCCATCGCCGTCGCCCTTGCTTCCGCTGTCTTCGCCCCCGTCGCGCTCTCGCAGGCCGCCGTCGCCGCGGCCGCCCCGGCGCCCGCCCAGCTCGACCGCGTCGAGGTGGTCGGGGAGATCATCTACCGCGACCGCACCGACGCCACCGCGCCGGTGCTCAGCTACGACCTCGCTTACTTCCAGCGCTTCGAGCCGCTCACTGTCGGCGACATGCTGAAGCGCGTGCCGTCGGTCACCTTCGTCTCCGACGTGCTCGAGTACGACGGCGTGCGCCTGCGCGGCCTGGATTCGGGCTACACGCAGATCCTGATCAACGGCAAGCGCGTGCCCGGCGCCGGCCTCGACCGCGCCTTCTTCGTCGACCGCATCCCGGCCGAGATCGTCGAGCGCATCGAGATCGTGCGTTCCGCCTCGGCCGACCGCAGCGGCGACGCCGTCGCCGGTGCCCTGAACATCGTGCTGCGCGACGGCTACTCCATCGACGGCGGCTACCTGCGCGCCGGCGCCACGCGCTTCAACGACGACGAGTTCGAGCCGACCTTCGGCGCCTTCTGGGGCGGCGAAGCCCTGGGCGGCAACCTGCTGGTGGGCGCCAACGTGCAGGGCCGCCGCAACCCGAAGGACAAGTTCAGCCAGCGCTTCGACGCGCCGGGCGGCACGCTCGACAACACCGAAGTGCAGACCGACGTTCGCTCGGGCAAGGACTACGCCTTCAACGCCGACTACCGCGTGGGCGTGGGCGAATCGGCCGAGCTGCATCTCTCGGGCATGTTCGTGCGCACCGACCGCCTGCAGGCCGAGGATTCCATCGAGTACCGCAGCGGTCTCGCCAACACGGCCAACCTGCTCACCGTCAATGAGAACGACCTCGACATCCAGACCGACAACTACACGCTCGGCGCCGGCCTGAAGTGGGCGATGGCGGGTGGCGAGACCGAGGTCCGCCTCGATCGCGCCGGCATCACCGACGACCAGCTCGAGTTCGAGAACGAAACCGAGTACCTGCGCGACAGCAACCCCTTCCCGGAGGCCGATCGCTTCACCCGCGACCTCACCGACCTCCTGATCGAGGACACCGACACCACCGGCGAGGTCGTGCACGAGCGCGACGCCGCCTTCGGCACGCTGAAGTTCGGCCTCCAAGCGACCCTCAAGGAGCGCGAGACTCGCATCCTCAGCGCGACCCGCTACCGCGTGACCATTCCGAACGCGCCGGGCGTGAGTCCGCCCATCCCGGGCCCGACGCAGCCGCTCGCGCCGGCGCCGGGTGGTCTCAACACCATCGAAGAGACCCGCTTCGAGCCCTTCGTGAAGTTCAGCGGTGCCGCCAACACGCTGGAGTGGGAAGCCGGCCTGCGCTTCGAGCAGACCGACACCGAGATCAACGACCGCACGGTCGCCGCGGCCGTTGCGCGCACCGACACCGACTACGGCTTCCTGCTGCCCTCGGCCCACCTGCGCTGGAACCTCGATGACGCCAACCGCGTCACGGCTTCGATCGCCCGCACCGTGCGCCGCCCGGACTTCAACGCCCTCTCGCCGGCCCTGCTGGAAGCCGAGGCGGGCGACAACGACGTGCTCGGCAAGCCGCTGCTCGACCCCGAGTCGGCCTGGGGCCTGGACGTCGGCTTCGAGCGTCGGCTTGGCGAGCGCGGCATCGTCGGCGTGAACCTGTTCTACCGCGACATCACCGACCTCGTGGAGCTGGCCAACACCGGCGACGAAGGCAGCGAGGGCGATGGCACCTTCGTGCTGCAGCCGCGCAACACCGGCGACGGCCAGGTCTGGGGCGCGGAATTCGACCTCTCGACGCCGCTGTCGGCGATCGGTCTCGACAACACCGGCGTGTTCGTCAACTACAGCTGGCTGGACAGCGAGATCACCGACCTGTTCGGCACGCGCCGCTTCAACAACCAGTCGAACTACGTCTACAACGTCGGCTTCATCCAGGAGCTGCCGTCGCTGGAGGCGTCGTTCGGCGTGACCTTCCGCAAGCAGGGCGATGCGCCGAGCCGCATCGTCGGCGAGGAAATCATAACCCGCTACGACGGCGACCTCGAGGCCTTCATCGAGAAGCGCTTCGGCAACGCCTGGGCCGTACGCCTCACGGGCATCAACCTGCTCGACCAGAGCAAGGACGAGGTGTTCGACAAGTTCACCACGATCGAATCGCAGATCGACCGCGACTACGACGAGTACGAGCTCGAGACCGAGACCGGCGGCCGCGCGGTGCAGCTGATCGTCCGCTACCAGTTCTGATCCAAGTCAGCCGGGGCGGTCCGTCGCCCCGGCGGGTTCAGGCGAAACAGGAAAGGGCCGCATTGACGCGGCCCTTTCTCGTTGCTTCCGATCCGCCGCGCAGCGCGCGGCGGGTTCCTCGAAGGCTTACTTCGCGTCGAGGTCCTTCTCGAAAAGGCCGAGGTATAGCGCCTTGTAGACCTGCGTGGCATCGATGGTGCCTTCGATCTTCGCCGCCCCCGGGCCGATGCCGCGGGCCACGGTGCCGCCGGCGCTGTCCGAATCGCTGGCCCAGGTGATGTAGAACGGGATGCGCACCCCGTTGGCGTCGGCGGGCGTGAGGAAGGGCTGGCCGTTGTCGCTGTCCAGCAGCGAGCCGCTGGCCGTGCGCTCAGGCAGCGGGCGCGGCAGGTCTTCCGGGTCGTTGAGGTCGTCGCTGGTGGCGTTCATGCCGCCGTTGTCCGAGTCCGAGGCGACGACCACGGTCAGCGAGGGATTGTTCTTCGCCTCCGCCAGCGCCAGCGCGATGGCGCGATCGGCGCCGATGGCGGCCTCGAGCGTGGCCGGCGCGTTGTTCTCGCCCGAGAGGTTGTCGGTGGCTTCCTCGTTGCCGACGACCAGGTAGCCGTTCGGCGCGTCCTTCACGCGCGACAGGATGAAGGCCAGCATCGCGTCGAAGCGCGGCGCCTGCGGCTGGAAGGCCGGCAGCCCCGCCTCGGCCAAGCCGGCTTCGTCCAATTCGTTGAACGTACCTTCGTGCGCGAACAGGCCCAGCACCTTCGTCGCTTCCGGCGGCAGCGCGGCCAGCTCGTCGGCGGTGAACACCACCGTATAGCCCGCGGCTTTCGCTTCCTCGACGAGGTTGCGGCCGTCCTCGCGCACGCCTTCGCCGTGCACGCCCTTCACGCCCTTCGGCAGGAAGAACATCTCGCCGCCGCCGAGCGCGATGTCAGGGCCCGCGGCGAGGATCTGGCTGGCGATCTCGGCTTCGTCGTCGCGATTGGCGACGCTGGCGAGGAAGGCGCCGGTGCCGGGTTCAGTCAGCGAGGACGAATTGAGGATCGCGGTCTTCTTGCCCGCGGCTTTCGCTTCCACCATCAGGCTCTGCGCCTTGCCGGAGGCGGCGGTCGGCGTCGTGCCGTCGATGGCGCCGTAGCTGTCGAGCGTGGCGCGCACGCCGTAGGCATGCGTGGTGGCGCCGGCGTTGGAGCTCTGGTTCACCGAATCGCTGGTTGGGCCGACGTAGATCGCCACGTGCGGCAGCTGGTCCCAGGCCAGGCGGCCATCCGGGCCCACGTGCATCAGGCGCGTGGCCATCCAGGTGTTGGCGCCCATGCCGTCCGGGTGCAGGAAGATCGCGCTGCGCGGTGAGGGCGCCGCGTCGCCGGCGTCGGTCGCTTCGACCGTGCTGGGAGGCGTCTGGGTCGCCGGCTGGCAAGCGGTCAGCGCGAAAGCCAGCGCGGTGGTCAGCGCGAGGCGCGCGGGCAGGGGAGAACGGAACGGCATGTGGGGAGCTCCACCGGGGAAACTCGCAACGATATGTCCGCCAGATGACGGTTTCGGGACGCCTTAGCCCGGCCCGGCGTCGTCGCCCGGACCGGGGCGCGACGACTGCAGCAGGCGGAGCTGCACGTCGGCCGGATCGAGGGTCGGATGGTCGCGGAAAGCCCTCGCGCTCGCTGCGGCATCCGCGTGGGCGTCGTGCCGCCACGCCGCCCAGCCGTTCCGCCCGTCGGCCTTCACCCGGTACAGCGCGCGATCGGCGAGAGCGATCATCTGCTCCCAGCCGGGCACCCCGCGCACGCGCGGGAACAGCGGGTACTCCACGAAGCCGATCGAGCAGGTCACCGTCACTTGCCGGCCGTCGCCGAGATCGAACGGCGTGTCCCCGATGCGCCGACGCACGCGTTCACCCAGCAGCGGCAGGTGCCTGCGCGGCAGCGGGCGGAACACCAGCAGGAATTCCTCGCCGCCCCAGCGCGCGATGTAGTCGCCGCTCCGCACCAGGCCTTCGAGCCGCCGCGCGAACTGCTGCAGGACGAGGTCGCCGGCATGGTGCCCATGCACATCGTTGATGCGCTTGAAGTGGTCGATGTCGATGAGGGCGAAGACCATCACTTCCTCGTTCTCGGCGTCCGTGCCGGGTTCGCGGTCGTAGAACGCGATGTCGGCCGGGATCTGGCCGGCGAGGTAGCGGCGGTTGCGCAGCCCGGTAAGCGGGTCCGTCAGGCTGGCTTCGCGCAGGCGCTGGTTGGCCGACTCGAGATCTTCGGTGCGCGCCCGAACGAGCGCTTCCAGCGCATCGCGCTGCCGGCGATGGCGGCGCAGCTGGATGCGATAGCCCGCGAACACCGCGAGCAGGCCCAGCGCCGCGACGAAGGCCTTGAAGCCGAGCGTCTCGTGCAGGCGCGGGGCGATGCTGAAGCGGAGCCGCGCCGGCGTGCGGCTCCACACGCCGTCGTTGTTGGAGCCGAGCACTTCGAAGGCGTACTCGCCCGGCGGCAGATTGGTGTAGCGGATGCTGCGTCGCGTGGGGTCGTCGATCAGGCGCCAGGCCTCGTCGTAGCCGACCAGCCGCACCTTCAGGTCGACGCTTGCCGGCGCCTGGAAGGAGAGCGCGCTGAACTCAAGATCGAGGTCGCGCGCCTCGGCGTCGAGGGCCAGCACCGCATCGCCCTGCCCGAGCACGTCGCGCCATGCGCCGTGCGCGCGCAGGCGTTCGATGACGACGTTCGGTTCGGCGGCGTTGCGGACGATGCCCGCGGTGTCGAGGGTCACGATGCCGTCGCGCGTCGGTAGCCACAGCCGTCCCTCGGCCAAGAAGCCTTTGGCCAAGCCGGCGCCATTGCAGCAGAAGCCCTTTTGCCCGCCGCGCCGGTCGCCGCGCTCGTTGAGCAGCATTTCGCCGCGCACCGGCCTCGAAGGGTCGGCCACCGCCGCGCCCTCGACGTCGGCGAGCGGCAGCCGGTAGATGCCGCGCAGGCCTGCCACCCACAGGTGGGTGCCGTCGTCGGTGATGAAGAACGCGGTGTTCACGGGCAGGCCGCGATCGCTGCCCAGGCGATGCCAGCGTCCTTGGGCATCTTCGACCACCAGCTGCTCGTCGAAGGTCCCCAGCACGCGGCGACCATCGGCAAGGGTATGGATCGTGGTCACGTCCATGGTTTCGTCCAGGCCGGCGTCGCGTCCGACCGGGTGGAGGGCGTCATCGACCACGACGAACAGCCCGCTCTGGCTTCCGACCAGCAGTCGGCCCCTGCGGTCGACGTGCAGCACGCGGGCCATCGGCATCGGCACGCCGTCGATCCGCTGGATCGGTCGGATCGTCCCGTCCTCCGGATTCTCGACCGCGACGCCGTTCGCCCCGGAAATCCACAGCCGTCCCCGGTCATCCCGGTGCAGCGCGTTGATCTGGACGCCGTCCAGCGCACGCATCCCGGGTGGGGTGTGCACGTGGCCGTCAGCCTCCAAGCGCATCAGCCCGCCGCGGGTGCCGATCCACACCCTGTCCCCCTCCGGCAGCAGGGTGTAGGCATTGGCGTGGGGCAGCGCGCTGCCGGGCACGGCCGTTTCGAAGCGCTTGCCGTCGAACACCGCGAGCCCGTCGTTCGTGCCCACCCAGGTGCGGCCGTCGGGGCCGCGCGCCACCGACCAGACCAACGGATCGTGCAGCCCCTCGGCGCTCGAGTAGCGCCGGGTCCAGCCGTCGCGGACGCGCAGCAAGCCCGCCCAATGGCTGCCGAGCCAGAGATTGCCCTCATGGTCCTCCGCGATCGCGCGCACCGAGAGTCCGACGGGGCGTTCACGGACCCACTCGACGACACGCCCCTCACGCAGCCGGGCCAGATGCGTCACGGTGGCCACCCACAAGGAGCCCGCCGCATCACGATGGAGGGCTTCGATCGCCGAACGCGCCAACGCCGCGTCCGCCTCGAAGCGACGCCAAGGGCCCTGCCCCTCGCGGCGGAACAGGCCAGCGGTTGTGCCCGCCCAGACGGTGTCGCCATCGCGGATGAGCCGCGTCACCATGGCGGATCGGGCGTCGTCCGGCAGCGGGTCGAAGGCCTCCTCCGAGGCCGTTCCAAGGGCGTAAACGCCGCCCAGACTTCCGGCCAGGAGACGGCCGTCGACGTTCAGCAGGGCGTGGGCCGGACGGCGCAGCGGATGCCGGAGCACCAGCGTTCCGCCCTCCACCACCGACACCCCGTCGGCATGGCTCGCATGGACCCGTCCGTCGCCGTCCAAGGCCAGGGCAAGCAGATTGGGCATGGGCTGCGGGTGGGTCGAATCGGCAGCGATGGCATGGATCTGCCCTTGCTCATGGACGCTCAGGCCACGATACGTCGCCACCCAAAGGCGCCCATCGGGCGTCGGGAGCAGGTGCCGGATCCACGCGCCCGCGAGCCCGGGCGCATTCTCCGGGGTGTAGGCCGTGAACCGGACACCATCGAATCGCGCTACCCCTGCCTGCGTGCCGACCCAGACGTAACCCTGACGGTCCTGGGCGATGGCGAGGGCGCTGATCTGCGGCAGGCCCTCTTCGATGCTCCAGCCGTCGCGGACGTAGTGATGGAACGCCTTGTCCGGATCCACCGCCCGAGCCGGCCCCACCCAGGCGAGCAGGCAGGCCAGCAGCGGGACGAGGCGGGGCGATGGACGCATCGCCCCCAGTTCAACACTCGATGACGTTGACCGCCAGTCCTCCGCGGCTGGTTTCCTTGTACTTGTCCTGCATGTCGCGACCGGTGTCACGCATCGTCTTGATGACTTTGTCGAGCGAAACCTTGTGGCTGCCGTCACCGCGCATCGCCATGCGCTGCGCGTTGATGGCCTTCACGGCGCCCATGGCGTTGCGTTCGATGCAGGGAATCTGCACAAGCCCACCGATCGGATCGCAGGTCAGGCCGAGGTTGTGCTCCATGCCGATCTCGGCGGCGTTCTCCACCTGCGCCGGCGTGCCGCCCAGCGCGGCGGTGAGTCCCGCGGCGGCCATCGAGCAGGCCACGCCCACCTCGCCCTGGCAGCCCACCTCGGCACCGGAGATCGAGGCGTTCTCTTTGTAGAGGATGCCGATGGCGGCGGCGGTGAGCAGGTAGTCGTGGATGCCGGCGCGGCTCGCCTGCGGGCAGAAGCGCTCGTAGTAGTGCCCCACGGCCGGGATGATGCCGGCCGCGCCATTGGTCGGCGCGGTCACCACGCGGCCGCCGGCGGCGTTCTCCTCGTTCACCGCGAGCGCATAGAGGTTCACCCAGTCGAGGATGGTGAGCGGGTCGCGCAGCGCGGCTTCGGGTCGGCTGGCGAGGTCCTGCGCCATCGACGGCGCACGGCGGCCCACCTTCAGCCCGCCGGGCAGCACGCCCTCCTCGCGGATGCCGCGGGCCACGCAGGCGCGCATCGCGTCCCAGATCCGGTCGAGGCCCTCGCGGATCTCGGCCTCGGGGCGCCACACCGTCTCGTTCTCGAACATCAGCTGCGCGATCGAGAGCCCGCTCTCCTTGCAGCGCGCCAGCAGCTCGTCGCCGGAGTGGAAGGGATGTGGCAGCTCGGTGGTATCGGCCACGATGCGGTCTTCCGCCGCCTCGTCGGTGTTGACGACGAAGCCGCCGCCCACCGAGTAGTAGTCGCGCGTGGCGATCACCCCGCCCTCGGCATCGAAGGCGGTGAAGCGCATGCCATTGGTGTGGTACGGCAGCTTCTCGCGCTTGTTGAACACCAGGTCGCGCTTCTCGTCGAAGCCGATCTCGTGCGTGCCCATCAGGCGGATGCGCTTCGTGCCGCGGATGCGCTCGAGGCTGCCGGGGATCACGTCGGGGTCGATGCGGTCCGGCCAGTGGCCCTCGAAGCCCATCAGCACGGCCTTGTCGGTGCCGTGGCCGCGGCCCGTGAGGGCCAGCGAGCCGTAGAGTTCCGCACGCACCCGGGCCACCGTGCCCAGCTG
>JAIXTZ010000198.1 GCA_027483745.1 Lysobacteraceae bacterium | reverse complement strand
GATGACGAACCCCGCCTACGCCGCGGGCCTGCGCGCCGGCATCCACCCGGAGAAGGCCACGCCGAGCGCGATGCTGCCCGGTGTCACCGCCCTCGAACGTCCGGACACCACACATTTCTCCATCGTCGACGCCGACGGCAACATCGCCTCGGTCACGCAGACGGTGAACTTGCCTTACGGCAACGCCATGGTGATTCCGGGCACGGGCTTCCTGCTGAACAACGAGATGGACGACTTCTCGGTGAAGGCCGGGGTGCCGAATGCCTTCGGCCTGGTGGGCGACGACGCCAACGCCATCGCGCCAGGCAAGCGGCCGCTGTCGTCGATGACGCCGACGATCGTCCTCGGCGAGGACCAGATCGCCGTGCTCGGCACGCCGGGCGGCAGCCGCATCATCAGCATGGTGATCCAGGGCGTGCTGGCGCTCGACGCCGGTGCTTCGGCGCTCGAGGCCGCGGCCGAGCCGCGAATCCACCACCAGTACCTGCCCGACCAGGTGTCGATCGAGAAGGACGCGCTGTCGCCGGAACTGCGTGCCGGCCTCGAGGCCCGCGGCCATGTGATCAGGGAAGAGCCGCGCACTTGGGGGAACATGCAGGTCGTGACCTGGGACCTCACCGACGGTGACGTCGAAGCCGGCGCCGACCCGCGCTGGAAGACCGTCGGCAAGGGCAGCACGCAGGACGGAGGCATCTTCCGGTGAGTGCGACGAGCGGCATCCGGCTTTGGTCGATCCTGGGCAATTCGCAGCGCCTCGACGGCGGCGCGATGTTCGGCAACGTGCCACGAGCGATGTGGTCGCAGTGGATCGCGCCCGACGAGCAGCACCGCATCCCGCTGGCTTGCCGCGCGCTGCTGGCCAAGGGCCTCGCGGGCAAAACGGTGCTGTTCGAGACCGGCATCGGCGCCTTCTTCGCGCCGAAGATGCGCGAGCGTTTTGGCGTGGTGGAGTCGCAGCATGTGCTGCTGGATTCGCTGGCCGAGGCCGGTGTCTCGCATGAGGACGTGGACGTCGTCGTGCTCTCGCACCTGCATTTCGACCACGCCGGCGGCCTGTTGGCGCCCTGGGCCGAAGGCCAGCCACCGCGGCTGCTGTTCCCGAACGCGGCGTTCATCGTCGGTGCCGCGCACTGGGCGCGAGCGAAGGCGCCGCACCCGCGCGACCGGGCGAGCTTCATCCCGGAGCTGTCGGGGCTGCTCGAGGCCAGTGGCCGGCTGGAGGTGGTCGACGGCCCCCACAGCCGCGCGCTGGGTGACGCCGTGCGCTTCCACCACAGCGATGGCCACACGCCGGGCCTGATGCTGGCCGAGATCGTCGGTGAAGGCGGGCAGGGGGGCGTGGTTTTCTGCGCCGATCTCATCCCCGGCCGGCCTTGGGTGCACCTGCCGGTGACCATGGGCTACGACCGCTCGCCAGAGACGCTGATCGACGAGAAGCGCGCCTTCCTCGAGGACATGCTGGCCCGCGACGTGCGGCTGTACTTCACGCACGACCATGGCTGTGCGATGGCTCGCGTACAGCGCGATGCGGGCGGTCGGTATGGCACGTGCGACGAGGTCGTTGAACTCACCGGCATGCCGCTCGCGGCGTAATCCGCCACGTTTTCCCCCCAACCGAGGACTCTGCCATGCATAAGCCCCTTCTTCGCTTCGCCCTTGCCGCTGCGCTCGCCTTGTCGGCCTCTCAGGGTTTCGCCGCGACCTACGGTGCGCCGATGCCCGAAGGCGACGCCACCCCCGTGGCCGCCCTTTTCCCCTCGTATGCGCCGTCCCATACGGGCCATTCGATGAAGTTCAGCGGCCGCATCACCCAGGTCTGCCAGGCCAAGGGGTGCTGGGTCATGCTGGACGCCGGCGGCACGGGGGTCCGGGTCAAGACGGGGCACGAGTTCTTCCTGCCGAAAGACGCCAGCGGCACCGCGATCGTGTACGGCGAGCTCATGCCGGTCGAGCTCAGTGCCGAACAGGCCGAGCACTACAACGCCGAAAGCGGCGGCGGCATCGAGGCCGGCCGCGAGTGGCAGATCCTCGCCACGTCGATCGTCATCGAACCCTGATCCACTGGCGGTCTCCGTCCTTCGAGTTTTGCACCATGCGACCTGATCCCGTGCTCGCCCGCCGCCGTTTCCTCACGCTGTCCGCTTCGACCGTCGGAGCCGCGGCGCTGGGTCTCTCGCCGTTCGGTCGGCTGCTGGCCCATGCGGGCCTGCCGGCCGGGCGCGTCGCAGGGTTTGGTCCGCTGTCCCCGGTGGCCGACGCCACGACCGGCCTGCCGCTGCTGAAGCTGCCGGCCGGTTTCAGCTACCGCACGTTCGGCTGGTCGACCACGCCGATGAGCGACGGACGCCCCACGCCCTCGCACCACGACGGCATGGGCATCGTGCATGCCGATGGTTCGCGGCTGACGCTGGTGCGCAACCACGAGTGCGACGGAGAGAGCAGCGCCTTTGGCGACGGTGCGATGACCTACGACCCGGACGTCGACGGCGGCACCACCACGATGGTCTTCGATGCCGACAAGGGCGAGTTGCTGGAATCCCGCGCTTCGCTGTCCGGCACGCTTCGCAACTGTTCGGGCGGCATCACGCCCTGGCGCAGCTGGCTGTCCTGCGAGGAAGAGGTCCTCAATCCCGGTCGCGCGGTCTTCGATGAGCGCGTGGTCGACCTGAAGCACGCCCATGGCTTCGTGTTCGACGTGCCGTTCGACCGGGCGTCGAACGCCGAGCCGCTGGTCGCGATGGGCCAGCGCGTGCATGAGGCGGCGGCGGTGCACGCGGCGAGCGGCGATGTGTTCCTGACCGAGGATGCCGATCCGTTCGCAGGCTTCTATCGTTTCGTTCCGACGGTAAAGGGCGAGCTGGCCCGTGGCGGCACGCTGTGGATGCTCAAGGCCGAAGGGGCCGCCGACCTGCGTCGTGGCCATCGCACAGGCGACCGGTTCAAGGCGTCGTGGGTGCGCATCGAGCATCCGGAGCGCGGCATCGGGCCATCGGGCAAGACCGACGGCAACGTCCGCGAGGGCTTGGCCAACGGCGGCAGCGCCTTCATCCGCCTCGAAGGCTGCTACGCGCAGGGCGACACGATTCATTTCACGTCGACCAGTGGTGGTGACGCGAACAGCGGGCAGGTCTGGGCCTACGACGCCAAGGCCTCCGAATTGCAGCTGGTGTTCGAGTCGCCGGCCCAGGAAACCCTGTATTACCCGGACAACCTGGCGATGTCGCCGCGCGGCGGCCTGATCCTTTGCCAGGACAGCTACCGAAAGGAGGCGCAGTCGCTGTTCGGGCTGACCCCGGCGGGCGGCATCTTCCAGTTCGCCGAGAACAACGGTCTGTACGAGAACTTCCACGGCCTCACTGGCGACTACTCCAACAGCGAATTCGCCGGCGCCTGCTTCTCCCCGGACGGCCGCTGGCTGTTCGTCAATGTGTACACACCGGGCTTCACCGTCGCCATCACCGGCCCCTGGAAGGAAGGACTGCTCTGATGATCACCGGCCTCTACGCCGCCCTTTGCGCACTACTCATTCTCACCCTGTCGTTCCGGATCGTCGGCCTTCGCCGGCGGCTGAAGGTGGGCATCGGCGATGGCGGCGATGCTGGACTGGCGCGCGCCATCCGCGCCCAAGCGAACGCCATCGAGTACGTGCCCCTGATGCTGGTAATGCTGCTGGTGGCCGAGAACAACGGCGCCGGCGTGGTGTTCGTCCACGCCTGCGGCGCGGGGCTGGTGCTGGCCCGCGTGCTGCATGCGGTCGGCCTGTCCGGTTCCGCCGGCACGAGCTTCGGCCGCTTCTGGGGCACGCTGGGCACCTGGATCCTGCTGCTGGTGCTCTCGGGCCAGCTGCTCTGGGGCTACGGGTCGGCGATGCAGGCTGTCTGATCACCAAATGGCATAAAGGCATGGGCGGTTAGCCTTTGTCGGCGACTCATGCCGGGAGTGGAATAAGGCGGCTCGTCGTGTCGCGACCGCCCCCGGGGCGGCGTCTCCCCGGACACGGCCGTTCGATCCCGTTTTCGAAGCCCCGGCCGTCGCCGCTTCCTCCCCCGGACTGTCTGGCGGCCGAGGCTTCGTTTTTTCCGGAGCCTTCGTGTCCCCGACCGCGCCCTCGGCCTCGCCGCCGTCCTTCCTCGCTCTTTCGCCGCTGTTGCTGTTCATCGCCCTGTTCTGCGGCGTGGGCTTCACGCTGACCGCCTTGGGCGAGGCGAACGCCTTCTATAAGCTGCCCGCGGCCGTGGCGTTGGTGCCCGCGCTGGCGCTCGCGCTGTGGCTGGCCGGCCGCCGCGGCGCGAACGCCTTCGACCGCCTGCTGTCGGGCATGGGCGACAAGGACGTGCAGCTGATGCTGCTGATCTTCTTGTTGTCCGGCGCCTTCACCGCAGTGAGCCGCGCCACCGGCGGCGTGGAGGCGGTGGTCGCGCTGGGGCTCTCGGTGATCCCGGCGGCGCTGATCCTGCCGGGCATCTTCCTGCTGGCCACGGCCATCGCGTTGGCGCTGGGCACCTCGATGGGCACGATCGCTGCGGTCGCGCCGATCGCGCTGGGCCTTGCCGATGCCGCGTCGCTCGACAAAGCGCTGGTGCTGGGCGCCGTGCTCAGCGGCGCGACCTGCGGCGACAACCTCTCGGTGATCTCGGACACCGCCATCGCCGCGGCCCGCACGCAGGGCACGACGATGCGCGCCAAGTTCCTCGAGAACCTGAAGTTCGCGGTGCCGGCGGCGCTGGGCACTCTCGTGTTCCTCGCCTTCGCCGGCGACGCACAGCCCGTGCCGCCCGCCGATCCGCCGAGCGCGTGGTTGGCGCTGCCCTATCTGGCCGTTCTCGTGCTGGCGGTGCTCGGCGTGAATGTCTTGGCGGTGCTGGCGATCGGCGTGGTGCTGGCCGGTGCCTTCGGCCTTGCGTTCGCCGACTACGGCGTCCTCGGCTTTACCGGCGACGTGCACAAGGGCTTCCTGTCGGTCACCGACACCGTGCTGGTCTCGCTGTTCGTGGCGGGGCTTGGCGCGCTGATCCGTGCCGATGGTGGCTTCGCGTGGTTCGTGGCCCGCATCGAGGCCTTGGCGCGTGGCCGCAAGGGGCCGCGCGTGGGCCAGCTCGGCATCGCGGGGCTCGTCGCCGGCAGCGATGCGCTGCTCGCCAACAACACCGTGGCCATCCTGCTCTCGGGCCCGATCGCCAAGGACATCGCCGCCGAGCACGGCGTGGCGCCGGCGCGCGCGGCCAGCCTGCTCGACATCTTCGCCTGCGTCACGCAAAGCCTGCTGCCGTGGGGCGCGCAGATCCTGCTGGCGGCCTCGCTGGGCGGCGTCTCGCCGCTCGACCTCGCCGGCAGCCTGCACTACTGCTGGCTGCTCGGCGGCTTGACGCTGGCCTGGGTGCTGTTCGAGCGGCGCCGCTCAGGCGCCGAGGATCCCGCGCAGGTCGGAAAGGTACT
>JAIXTZ010000171.1 GCA_027483745.1 Lysobacteraceae bacterium | reverse complement strand
TCGAGGCCGTGGTCGATGGCGTTGCGCACGAGGTGCACCATCGGGTCGGAGATCTTCTCGATCAGGCCCTTGTCGAGCTCGGTGCTCTCGCCGAAGGTCTTCAGCGTCACCTGCTTGCCCAAGCGGCCGGCGAGGTCGCGCACCAGGCGCGGGAAGCGCTTGAACACCGCATCGACGGGCAGCATGCGCACGCTGATGACGGCTTCCTGCAGGTCGCGGGTGTTGCGCTCCAACGTTTCCAGCCCGGCGAGCAGGCGCTCGGCAAGCGGGCCTTCGACGCCGGTGCCGACCTGCTTCAGCATGGCCTGCGTGATCACCAGCTCGCCGACGAGGTTGATCAGCATGTCGACCTTGCTGGCCTGCACACGGATCGAGGCGTCCTCGTTGGCGGCGCCACCGCCGGCCGCAGGCGCGGCCGTCGCGGCGGCGACGGGGGCCGGGGCGGAGGCCGAGGCCTCGACGGCGACGGCCGCCGGGGCCGGCGCGGGATCCGGCTCCGCTGCCACCGGTGCCGGGGTCGCCGCGGCGCCGTCGCCGTTGATCGAGAGATCGCACTCGTCCTCGACCCAAGAGAACGCGTCGCGGATGACCGCTTCCGACGCCGAGCCCGGGAGGGTCAGCGTCCACTTCAGGTAGCTCCGGGTCGGATCGAGGTCGCCAAAGGCCGGCAGGCCGGAAAGATCGCAATCGACCTTCATCTCACCCAGTTCGGCCAGCTCGCGGATGATCCGCAGCGGGTCGTTGCCGCTCATGTACATCGAGGGCTTCGGCGCAAAGGCGATGACGAACTGGTCGGGCGCCTTCGGCTTCGGTGCAGCGGCAGGCTTGGCGCCGCCCCCGACGGCGATCGTCGCCTTGCCGGTGAGCACCGCATTGAGTTGGGCAACGATGGCCGCGCCATCGTCGGCGGGCGGTACGCCCTGCTCGGCGGCTTTCAGCAGGCCGCGCAGCACGTCGACGGAGGCCAACAGGGCGTCCATCGCGTCGGTCGTGAGCGGACGCTTGCCGGCGCGCAGCTCGTCGAGCAGCGTTTCCAGCACGTGCGTGAGTTCGGCCACCTTGGTGAAGCCGAAGGTGGCGGAGCCGCCCTTGATCGAATGCGCCGCTCGGAACACGGCGTTGATGGTGTCTGCGCTGCCGCGGCCGCCTTCGAGGTCGAGCAGGCCGGCCTCCATGACCTCGAGGCCTTCGCGGCTCTCTTCGAAGAAGGTGGCGTGGAATCGCTTGAGATCGTTGCTCATCGAAGAATCCCGGGATGCCAACCGCGAAACATGGGTAGCGCGCCGGCAAGCCGCCGGCGGCGCCGTCAGCCGAGCACTTTCTTGACCGTCGCGACCAGCTGGTCGGGGTTGAACGGCTTCACGAGCCAGCCCGTGGCGCCGGCCGCCTTGCCCTCGGCCTTCTTGTCGGCGCCAGCCTCGGTCGTAAGCATCAGCATCGGCGTGAACTTGTAGTCCGGCAGTTCGCGCAGGTGCTTGATCAGGGTGATGCCGTCCATGTTCGGCATGTTCACGTCGGTCACCACCGCGTTGAACTTCGCTCCTTTCGCCTTCCCCAGCGCGACGACGCCGTCCTCCGCCTCGGTCACGGTGAACCCGGCACCCGTCAGGGTGAAGGCGACCATTTGTCGCATCGAAGCCGAGTCGTCGACGACCAGGATGTGCGCAGTCATGGGGCAGTCCTCATTGATTCGATGGAGTTCAGGCGAGGCCGAGTTCGGCGGCCAAGCCGAGGGAAACGGCAGCGTCCCGGACGGCGGCCGCACACGGGGCGATGCGCGTCGAGCGACCGGCCTGGCGGCGGGTTCGAACGAAGGCGGTGAGGACCTGGAGCGAGGCGCTGTGCACGCGGCCGGCCTCGCCGGCAGCAAGCACCACCTCGTCAGTGGTGTCGAGATGCGTGGCCAACGTGGCCTTCAGGCCTTCGCTGGCTTCGATGCCCCATTCGGGACCCAACGCTACGGTCGGCATGTTTCCCCTCGACGTCCAGGACGACCCACGGAACACCCCCGCCTCGCTGCAGTGGACGACGAGGTTGCGATCAGCCTAGCAGCCCCACCGCGTCGAGGAGTATCACAGGTTGTGAATTCAATCGTGTCACACCGCGCAGCATCGCGCTGCCCGGGGCGGCCAACGTGTTCTCGGCCGGCTCCACCTGGCCGTCCGCGATCGCGTGGACGTCCAAAACGGCGCTGACCTTGAGCGCAAGGCAGTCGCCATTTTGCTCCAGCACGACATAGCGGGTCTGTGCGGACTCCTCCACTTCTTCAAGCCCGAGCCACACGCCGAGGTCGAGCACGGGGACGACGACGCCGCGCAGGTTCATGACCCCGAGGATGGCGGGATCGGTGTCGCGCATGGGCAAGACCCCGACCGGCAGCAGCACCTCCTGCACCTTCAGCAGCTCCACCCCATAGTCCTGGCCGTGCACGCGCATGCGCAGCCAGCGCGAGCTGCGGCGGCTGGCGCGGCGCTCCTGCCCCCGCCAGTCGTTGGCCTCGTCGCCAGGAGCCTCGGCATCGGGATGCTCGGGCTCCGGGCGCGGAGAGGCATTCGCGCTCGCCGTGGCCCGGGCGGCGGCCACGGCCACATTCGCCGCCAAGGCGACGGCGCCCGGCGGCTTGCCGCCGTGCAAGGTGTCGAGCAGCGCCTCGAATTCATCCTCGGTGATCTCGTCGCTGCCGCTCGCCGGTTTGGCCGGCGCCGCCGGCATCGCAGCGGGCGTGAGCGCGCCGGGCGGTGCGGTGCCATGCAGGGCGTCGAGCAGCGCTTCGAACTCGTCCTCGGTGATCTCGTCCGGATGGGATGGCGGTGGCGCCGCGATCGCGGCGGCGGGCGCCGGGGTCACCGCGCCGGGCGGCGCGGTGCCGTGCAGCGCGTCGAGCAGGGCTTCGAACTCGTCTTCGGTGATCTCGTCGGGGTTGGCCGGCGGCGAGGTGGACACGGTCACGGCGGGCTCCGGGGCGACGGCGGGCTTGGAGACGGGGATTTCGGCCGCGGGCGGCGCGGAGGCCGTCGGCTCCGGGGGCGGCGGGGACACCGGTGGCGGTGCGGCGGCGGGGTCGCCGGCCATGGTTCCGGCCGCGGCGGCGCCCAGCAGCTGGGACAGGTAGTCGTCGACGAGGCCACCGCTCATGCCGGCTGCTCCTGCGGCTGGGGCGCCTCGCGCAGCAGCCACGCCAGGGCGCGCTGGTAGGCATCGAAGCCGCGACTCTGCGTGACCTCGTGCGACAGCTCGGCGTGGGTGAGCTCGGCGGCATCGCGAAGGCGGGTGTCGAGCGGCACGGCCTGCACCCAGGTGCGGTCGGGGTGCTGCTCGCGCAGGAGATCGAGGGTCTCGGTGCAGGCACGCGTGCGGCGGTCGAACAGCGTGGGCAGGATGCGCGCCGGCAAGGGGCGCTTGCGCGAGCGCTCGATCATCGTCGCCGTCTTCAGCATGCCCTCCATGCCGTGCACGCCGAGCGGCTCGGTCTGGGTGGGCACGACCAACTGGTCGGCGGCGGCCAGCGCATTGACCATCAGCAGGCCGAGCGTGGGTGGGCAATCCAGCAGCGCGTAGTCGTAATCGGCCGCGGCGGCAGCGAGGCCCTGGCCGAGGGCGAGGCCGAGACCCGGTGCCGTGGCCGAGCGACGCTCCAGCGTGGCCATGCCCGCCTGCGCCGGCAGCAGGCGGAGGTTGGCGATGGGCGTGGCGCGCGACACCTCGGCGACGGCCTTCGGCGGTGACTCGAACAGGTCGAGCGTCCCGGGCGGCGCAGGCTCGGCGGGGATGCCGAAGGCGCGCGTCAGCGAGGCGTGCGGGTCGAGGTCGGCCAGCAGCACGCGCTGCCCACGGGCGGCCAGCAGCCGTCCGAGCAGCAGCGTCGTCGTCGTCTTGCCCACGCCGCCTTTCTGGTTGGCGATCGCCCACACCTGCATCAGGGAACATCCTCGGAAAGCGCCTGCGGCACCGACACGGGGGCCGGCGGACGCGCGGCCTCGGTCGCGGTGGCCGCACCGGCATCAACGGCCGGGGGCGGCGAAACTTGATCGGGCGAGCGTGACGTCGCGGCCGCGGGCACGCCCGGTGACGTGGCGAGGATGACGAGCATCACGCGGCGATTGGTCGAACGACCGGCCGGAGTGCGGTTGTCGGCGATCGGGCGCTTCTCGCCGAACCCGATCGCCGCCATCCGTCGCGGGTCGACCCCGCGGCCCTCGAGCAGGCGGATCACACTGGCCGCGCGGGCGCCCGAAAGCTCCCAGTTGGACGGATACAGGGCGCTGGCGATGGGCTGGTCGTCCGTATGGCCCTCGACGCGGAGCTCGTTCGGCAGTTCGCGCAGCACCGTGGCGAGCTGGTCGATGGCTTCGCGGGCCGGCGTGGACAGTGCCGCGGAACCGCTGGCGAACAGCACGTCGCTGCGGATGTTCACCTCCAGCCACAGGCCCTCGCGGGTGACGGTAACCTGGTCCGACATGATCATCGGGCCGAGCGCGCGCTCGACCTGCCGCTGGATCGCGTCGAGCTGCGCGTCGGCCTGGGCCTGCTGCTGCTCGAGCTGCATCAGCTCGATCGGCGTGATCACCGCATCGGCGCGCACGCGCTCGCTGAGGTTCACGACGCTGGGCGAACCGGGATCGTTCTCGAACGGTTGCGGCGGCGCAATGCTCGACGCCTCGGTGGGCTGGCCGATCTGGATCGGCGCGATGCTGCGCGGCACACCGTCGAACGCGGCGTTGAGCGAATCGGACATCACCCGGTACTTGCCTTCGTTGAGCGTCGAAATGGCGTACATCACGACGAAAAAGGCGAGCAGCAGCGTGATCAGGTCGCCGTAGGGGATGGCCCAGGCTTCGTGGTTGACGTGCTCCTCGTGGCGGGCGCGGCGGGCCATGGCACGGCGGTCAGTGCAGGAAGCCGCCGAGACGGGCCTCGATGTTGCGCGGGTTCTCGCCGTGCGCGATCGAGACGAGGCCCTCGAGCACCAGCTCGCGGTCGCCGGCGCGGTGGCGGATGATCGCCTTCAGCTTGTTGGCCGCCGGCAGGAACAGGCAGTTCGCCGAGGCGATGCCGTAGATGGTCGCGGTGAAGGCCGCGGCGATGCCACCACCGAGCTTGGACGGGTCGGCGAGGTTCTTCATCACCGCCATCAGGCCGAGCACCGCGCCGACGATGCCAAGCGTGGGCGCATACACGCCGGCGGCCTCGAAGACCTTGGCCGCCTGCATGTCGGCATGCTCCTCGGCGGCGATCTCGATCTCGAGCATGTGGCGGATGCCCTCGGGCTCGACGCCGTCGACCAGCATCTGCAGGCCCTTGGCGATGTACTTGTCGGGCTGGCGCGCGACCTGCGCCTCGAGGCCCAGCAGGCCCTGCTTGCGCGCGGTGCTGGCCCAGTCGACGATCTGCGCGATCAGCTTCCTGCGGTTGTCCGGCGGCGGCTGGACGATCCAGCGCGCGATCTTGATGGCGCGCTTGAACGTGGGCAGGCCGCTCTGCAGCAGCACCGCGCCCAGCGTGCCGACGATGACGATCAGGAAGGCGGCGAAGTTCCACAGCGCCGACAGCCCCGCGCCCTTGGCGATGCTCCCGCCGACGATGGCGATGAGCGCCAGGACGAGGCCGGCGATGCTGAGGATGTCCATCGATCAGGCCCGCTTGAGCCGGCTGTTCCCGCTGCTGACGCTGCGCTGGATGCCGTCCACGTCGAGGATCAGGGCGAGCGAGCCATCGCCGATCAGGGTGGCACCGGCATAGCCCAGCAGGCCGCGCACGCGCTTCGGCAGGGCCTTGATGACGACCTCCTCGCGGCCGCGCACCTGGTCGACGACGAGGCCGTAGCGGAAATCGCCCGTCTGCAGCACGACGATCACCTCGCCGTTCTCGCAGGGCGGCAAGCGCAGCCAGGCCCGCAGCCACACCAGCGGCAGGGTGGTGGAACGCAGGTCGAGCACGGGCTGGCCATCGACGTAGTCGGGCTTGCGCTGCGGCATCGGCAGCACCTCGACCACGCGGCCCAGCGGCAGCGCATACGAGGTTTCGGCCACGCGCACCAGCAGCGTCGGCAGGATGGCCAGCGTCAACGGCACCTTGATGGTGAAGCGCGAGCCGTGGCCGAGTTCGGACTGGATCTGGATCTGGCCGGAGAGCTCGCGGATCTTGCTCTGCACCACGTCCATGCCGACGCCGCGGCCGGAGATGTCGGTGACCTCCACCTTGGTGGAGAACCCCGGCATGAAGATGAGCT
>JAIXTZ010000072.1 GCA_027483745.1 Lysobacteraceae bacterium | reverse complement strand
GGCGGCCGACGGCCTGGATCAGTCCGGTGAACATCGGGGTGTCCGGTAAGGGCAGCCCGCGATTATAGGGAGCGCCCCCGGGCTGGGCGTCGCCGTGGTGGCAACGCGGCGTTGCGCGGAGCCGGCAAACTGCCCCGCGAGCGGCTCAGTACGGGAGGCCGGCCTTGCGGAAGGCCTTCACCAGCAGGAACAGCGGCCCGACCAACAGGAACTGCAGGTCCTCGATGAAGCTGGGCTTCTTGCCTTCGATCTTGTGGCCGATGAACTGCGCGATCCAGGTGACCACGAAGGCCGCCAGCGCCACCCAGCCCACGTGCGGCACGACGAAGAACGAGGCCACCGACGCGGCCGTGAAGCCGGCCATCACCCCCGCCATCGGCACGGACAGGCGCAGGTAGTACGCCAGCGAGGCGGCGACGAAGGCGTAGCACAGCCAAGGATGCACGACGAACATCAACGCCAGCGTGCACCACACGATGATCGGCACGCAGACCCAATGCACGGCGACATTGGTCGGGTGGCGATGCGATTCCGCGTACTGGCCGACCAGCACGTCGAGGCGCCGGCGTTCGCGCGGGGTGGGCAGATCAGCGGCGGTGGTGTTCATGGCGATGGGCCAGCGGGCAAGGACGCTCCGCACGCTAAGCGTCGACGGGCGGCCGGGCATGAACCAGCGCACTGACTCGGACCCGGTGAACCGCCCGCACATCATCAACGGCCCACACCGCAGGGATCGCTCGCTAGCGCCCCGGCAGCAGCGAGGACGGCGCGGCGCCGATGATCCGCCGGAAGCTGCGCGACAAATGCGCGGCATCGGCGAAGCCCGTCGCATGCGCCGCGGCGGTGACCGCCTCGCCGGCCTGCAGCCGCGCCGTGGCTTCGAGCAGGCGCCGCCACAGCAGGTAGTTCCGCACGGGCAGGCCCGTCGCCTCGCGGAACAGCACTTGGAACCGGCTCGGCGAGAGGTGGGCGCGCTCGGCCAGCGAGCGGTGCGTCCACGCGGCGAGCGGATCGGCCTCGAGGGCCTCGAGGGCGCGCTTCAGCCGCGCATCCGCCGGCGCCTGCGTGGCGAGGCCCGGCCAGCACTCGGCGCACCAGCGCGCGGCCAAGCCCTCGAGCGTCTCCGCATCCCCTGGCACCGCCGGATCAACCAAGGCGCGCAGCGCCGCGACGAGGTCCATCCCCGGCGCGTGGGTCTCCCCCCCGGCCTCGCGCCAGGCTTGCCACGCCCGCGGCCCGACGTCGAAGAACAGGTAGGCGATCCGCGCCTCGCCGCCGCGGATCCGGTGCCGCTCCATCGGCGCGAAGGCCGCGAAGCGGCAGGTGCTCACGCCCTGCCCCTCGCGCTCGACGTGGAAGCCCTCATCCACCGCCACCATCGCCTGCAGCGCGCGATGCGCGTGCCAGCCGGAGTCCGCCGTCCGCGTCAGCACCAGCGCGCGCTCGCGGAAGAAGTGCAGGCGCGCCGGCATGATCAGCGTTTAGGCCGGTAGGTCAGCCGCAAGTCGCCGTCATCGAAGGCATGCACGCCGATCCGCTCGAGGCCAAGGCGCTCGTCCATGCGCTCGATGCCAAGGCCGCCGAACAGCGGCCTGCCGCGCTCGCCCAACAGCACCGGGGCGACGTAGACCAGCAGCTCGTCGACGAGACCGGCGCGCAGGAAGGCGCCGGCCAGCGTGGCGCCGCCCTCCACCTGCACTTCGTTGACCTGGCGCGTGGCCAGCTGCGCGAGGACCGCAAGCAGGTCGAGGTGCCGGCCGCGTCGCGGCACGGCGAAACCCTCCACCGTCGGCCCGTAGTCCGGGACGATGTCGTCGGCGTGCGCCACCAGCGTGGGCGCCTCGCCATCCAGCAGATGGCAGGCGCGCGGGAGCGCGCCGTGGTGGTCGAGCACCACGCGCATCGGCGGCACCACCTCGACCCCCTCGGGCATGCGGGCGGTGAGCCGTGGGTCGTCGGCGAGCACCGTCCCCAGCCCGGTGAGGATGGCCGAAGCGCGCGCCCGGTAAGCCTGCACGTCCGCGCGCGCCGTCTCGCCGGTGATCCACTTCGATTCGCCGCTGGCCATCGCCGTGCGGCCGTCGAGGCTCATCGCCAGCTTCACCCTCACCCACGGGCGCCCCTCGCGCGCACGCATCAGGAAACCGCGGTTCAACCACTCGGCCTCCTCGGCGAGCAGGCCGTGCTCGACGGTGATGCCGGCCGCCTGCAGCGCGGTGAATCCGCGGCCGGCGACGGCATGGAAGGGATCGCGGATCGCCGCGACCACGCGCATCACGCCGGCGGCCACGAGCGCATCGGCGCAGGGCGGCGTGCGGCCGAAGTGCGCGCAGGGCTCAAGCGTCACGTAAGCCGTGGCGCCGACCGCGCGCGCGCCGGCCTCGCGCAGTGCATGCACTTCGGCATGGGGCTCACCGGCACGCACGTGCGCGCCGCGGCCGACCACCTCGCTGCCCTGGGCGATGACGCAGCCCACCATCGGGTTGGGCTTGGTGGTGAAGGCATGTCCGGCCGCGAGGCGCAGGGCCTCGGCCATGTGGTGGCGGTCGAGATCGGAGAACGGCATGGGGGAAGCCTACGGCACGCGGGAAAGGACATCGACGGTGTCGCCGCCGACGCAGGCATTCGCCTCGAAGGACCAACCGAGACGCTCGTAGAAGGCGCGATGCCGCGGCGTGAACAGGCGCAGCCGCGGAAAGCCGGCCGCCGCCGCCCTCGCCACCAGCGCGCGCACGAGGGCCTCGCCGAGGCCGCGGCCACGCGCCTCGGGCACCACGTACAGGCTCGCGAGCCACGGGCCGGGGAACGCCACGAGTTCCGGCGAATCCTCGCCGACCAGGCTCACGGAGCCCAACAAGGTATCGTCATCCGCCAGCGCGACGAGCGTCGAAGGCAGCACGCCGTCGCCCGCGGCATGAGCCTGCAGCTCCGCCAGCGCATCCGCTTCCGACCAGTCGGCATACAGCGACGCCCATTCGGCGTGATGCCAGGACGCCAGTGCGCGGAGATGGGCGATCGCCGCCGATGCCGGGACGAGACGCCAGCCGGCGCTCATCCTTTTTTCGACTTCGCCGGCTTGGGCACGGTGTCTTCGAGGGGCAGGTCGAGCGTCTGCGCGGCCGGCAGGTCGCGCTGCAGCTTCTCGATCTCCTCGCGGAAATCCTGCACGTCCTGGAAGCTGCGGTAGACCGAGGCGAAGCGCACGTAGGCCACCTGGTCGAGGAGCTTCAGCTGCGCCATCACGAACTCGCCGACGCGACGCGCCGGCAGCTCACGCTCGCCGCTCTTGCGAAGTTCGTTCACCACCGCCAGCACGGCGGCATCGACATCGTCCGCCGGCACCGGGCGCTTCTGAAGGGCCTTCTCGAAGCTGGCGCGCAGCTTGCGCTCGTCAAAAGCCTCGCGGCGACCGTCGCTCTTCACCACCGCAGGCAGGCGCAGCTCGGCCTGCTCGACGGTGGAGAAGCGTTCGCCGCAGGCCGGGCACTCGCGACGCCGGCGGATGCTGCTGCCGTCCTCCGCCACGCGCGAATCGATCACGCGGGTGTCCTCGTGCGGGCAGAAGGGGCAATGCATGCGTCAGCGGCTCAGCCGTAGACCGGGTACTTGCGGCACTGCGCCGTCACCGCGGCGCGAACACGCTCGAGCACGGCGGTGTCGGTCGGGGCGTCCAGCACGTCGGCGATCCAGTTCGCGAGCTCGACGCAGTCGGCCTCGACGTAGCCGCGCGTGGTCACCGCCGGCGTGCCGATGCGCAGTCCCGAGGTGACGAAGGGCGAACGCGGGTCGTTCGGCACCGAGTTCTTGTTGACGGTGATGTGCGCGGCGCCGAGCGCGGCCTCCGCGTCCTTGCCCGAGACCTCGCGACCGATCAGGTCGATCAGCATCAGGTGGTTCTGCGT
>JAIXTZ010000267.1 GCA_027483745.1 Lysobacteraceae bacterium | reverse complement strand
TGCCCATCCCCCGCGGCGGCCGGCGACGGCCGCTGGGAACGCCTGCTTGCAGGCTCCCTGACGACCCATCGACCGGCTTTGGCCCGAAGGCCTCGCCGCAGGCGTTGGCAGCGCGCCGCCGCGGGATGCGGTCGGTGCTTGCCCCGGCGTCGTCGGGCCTGTCCCTCAGCCGGTCTGGATGGTGTGTGCCGCCATCTTGGACCGGCCCTTGGCTCTTGTCATCCTTTTATCGCGATGAAGAGATATGAATTTTCGGCATCACGGATCGTCCCGTTCCGCGGTGCCGCGACGATCAGGCCGCCTTTCCCGGGGTGGCCGGAGCATCGAGAGACGCCAGCCACTCGTCATCCGAGCCTTCGTTGACGCCCTCGAACAGGATCGTCGTGAGGTAGCGCTCGCCCGTATCCGGAAGCATTGCGAGGATCACCGAGCCGGCGGGCGCCCCTTCCGCGACCTTGAGGGCGGCCGCCAGCGTGGCGCCGGCCGACAGACCGACGAACACGCCCTCTTCGGCGGCGAGACGACGTGCGGTGTCGCGCGCGGTGAGGTCGTCGATCGGAATATTGCGGTCGACCACCGAACGGTCGAGCACGGCGGGCACGAAATCCGGGGTCCAGCCTTGAATCTTGTGCGGCTGCCACTCCTTGCCGGCCAGCAGCTGGGCCGCGGCGGGCTCGGAGGTCACGATCTCGACGTTCGGGCGCGCCAGCTTCAGCGTCTGGCCCACGCCGGTGAGCGTGCCACCCGTGCCCCAGCCGCTGACGAAGTAGTCAAGGCGCTTGCCCACGAAGTCCTGCAGGATCTCCGGGCCTGTGGTGTTGCGGTGCCAGGCGGGATTGGCCTCGTTCTCGAACTGGCGCGCCAAGAACCACCCGTGCTTCTCGGCCAGCTCCTTCGCCTTGCGGACCATGCCGCTGCCGCGCTCCGCCGCCGGGGTCAGGATGACCTTGGCACCGTAGGCGCGCATCAGCTTGCGGCGTTCGACCGAGAAGGTCTCGGTCATGATCGCGACGAACTTGTAGCCGCGGGCCGCGGCCACCATCGCCAAGGCCACGCCGGTGTTCCCGGACGTCGCTTCGACGATCGTGTCGCCCGGCTTGAGCAGGCCTTTCTGTTCGGCGTCGAGCACGATGGCCAATGCCAAGCGGTCCTTGACCGAGCCGCCAGGATTGAAGGACTCGACCTTGACGTAGAGGTCGACGTGTTTCGGGGCGATGCGCGCCAGCTTGACGATGGGCGTGCGGCCGATGGTGTCGAGGATGCTGTCGTAGAGGGCCATGGCGGGCGTCCGGAGCAGTGAGGGGAGGAGGGGATGCGCTTACGCAGCCAGCGTGAGGCCGGCTTGTGTAGGCGCGGGTGAGGGAAGCGTTGGCGCGGCCGTTGGCGCTGCGCCGAACCAGTGAAGGTCGGTGGCCAGGCCGGCGACTTCGCCGAGGATGAGCAGGGCCGGGGAACGCACCTTCTCGGCGAGGGCGCGCTCGGGCAGATCGGCGAGCGTTCCGAGCACGACGCGCTGGTTCGCCCGGCTGCCGTTTTCGACCAGCGCGAAGGGCGTGGACGGCGTCCGTCCGTGGGCGATCAGGCGGTCGCGGATCGTGTCGAGGCCCTGTACGCCCATGTAGACGGCCAGCGTTTGGCGTTCCTGTGCGAGTGCGGCCCAGTCGAGCGTGTCGATGGAATTCCGGCAGTGCGCGGTGACGAGACGTACCGATTGCGCGTGGTCGCGGTGCGTGAGCGGGATGCCGGCATAGGCGCCGCAAGCGACGGCCGCCGTGATGCCCGGCACGACCTCGTAGGGGATGCCTTCGGCGCGCAGCGCTTCGAGCTCCTCGCCGCCGCGGCCGAACACGAACGGGTCGCCGCCCTTGAGACGGACGACCGTCTTGCCCGCGCGCGCGTGCTCGATCAGCAACTCGTGGATGCGCTGCTGGGTGGTGTGGTGGGTGCCGGCTTCCTTCGCGACTTCGATCCGCTCGGCGTCGCGGCGGGCGAGGGCCAGCACCTCGGGGCTGACGAGGCGGTCGTGCAGGACGACATCGGCCTGGTTCAGCGCCCGGAGGCCGCGCAAGGTCAGCAAGCCCGGGTCGCCCGGGCCGGCGCCGACGAGGATCACGCGGCCTCGCGGCGTGGCGTCTTCGGCCAGTGCAGCCTCGAAGAGCGCGTCCGCGCCGGCGCGATCGCCATTGCGCAAGGCGTCGGCAGCGGAGCCGCGAATCAGGGATTCGATCACTTGCCGACGTCGTGCCGTGTCCGGGAAGCGACGGCGCAGGGGCTCGCGCTTGCCGCCCAGCCACTCGGCCAACGCACCCAAGCCGGGATCCAGTTCGGTCTCGAGGTGCTCGCGCAGCCAGCGAGCGAGCATCGGCGCTTCGCCGCGGCTGCTGATCGCGACCTGCAGCGGTCCCCGCTCGACGCGCGCCGGCACCTGGAAGGTGCAGCGCGGCGCATCGTCCACAACGTTGACCCAGACGCGGCGCGCTTCGGCCTCGCGGGCGACGGTGGCATTGACCTCGGGATCATCGGTGGCGGCGATCACCAGCCATGCCCCGTCGAGCCACTCGGGATGAAACGGGCCCGGACGGTGGGCGAGGCGTCCCTCGGCCACCGCGCGGGCGAGCTCCGGCACCAGCTCCGGGGCGCCGACCACCACATCGGCGCCGGACTCCAGCAGCGCCTCGGCCTTGCGTCGCGCCACCACGCCTCCCCCCACCAGCAGCACGCGGCGGCCGGCGAGGTCGAGAAAGACGGGGAACAGCGGGGCGGGCATGAGCGAGGACGATCGATGGGGCCGGTGCAAGCACGCTAGTCCCGGTGAACCGAGTGCTGGAAATGCCGGACGGTCGCCTGCATATGCTCTGTGGTTATCAGCAAGGACTGGACGACTCGAAAGATTTATCGTTTCATCGCGATGAATGGATGGACTACCGGTGCGGCCACGCAGCCGGCCCCGCCCGATGCTTTTGCTCCCATGACCCTGACCCAGCTCCGCTACCTGATCGCCATCGTCGATGCCGGCCTGAACATCACTACGGCCGCCGACCGGGTGCACGCCACCCAGCCCGGCATTTCCAAGCAGCTCAAGCAGCTCGAGGACGAGCTCGGTTTCCTGCTGTTCCAGCGCAAGGGCCGCAGCCTCGAGTCGATCACCGAGGCCGGGCAGGTGGTGTTGGCGCACGCGCGTCGTGCCGTCGCCGAGGCCGCGAACATTCGCGCCTTCGCGGCCAACCAGCGCGGTGAAGCCGTCGGCACGCTGCACATCGCGACCACCCACACGCAGGCCCGCTTCGTCCTGCCGGCCGCGATCGGTGCCCTGAACCGCGAGTACCCGCAGGTCGGCGTGCAGCTGCAGTCGCTGGCCGACAACGACGTCCTGCCGCATCTCGCCAAGGGCAACGCGGACATCGCCATCGTCAGCAGCGTCGGCAGCGTGCCGGCGGGCGGCCACGCGATCCCGCTGTACCGCTGGCGTCGCATCGTCGTGGTGCCGAAGGGACACGCGCTGGCCCAGCTCGGCCGCGCGCCCACGCTCGAGGACCTCGCCGCGCATCCGCTGGTCAGCTACCACAGCACCAGCCAGCCCGAGAGCTCGCTGCGCCGTGCGTTCAGCGATCGGGGCCTGAGCCCGACGGTGGCGATGACCGCGCACGACGCCGACCTGATCAAGACCTACGTGCGTGCCGGGCTTGGCGTCGGCATCCTTGCCGAGATGGCGGTGACCTCGGTGTTCGACAGCGACCTCGCGGTGCTGGCGGCTCCCGAGGTGCTGCCCGAGTGCACGGCCTGGGCCGTGGTCCCCAAGGAGCGGGTGCTCCGGCGCTATGCCTTCGACCTGTTCCGGCACGTGGCCCCGCAGCTGGATCGCCACGACCTGCAGCGCGTGCTCGGTGGGCACCAGGAGTCCGTGTGGCCGACGCCGCCGAGCTGGGTGGAGCTGAGCCAGGCGATCACGAACTGAGCGTCCGCCCAGCGTTTATCATCCGCGGCCGGCCTCGCGCCGGCCTTCTCATTTCCCGAGTCTCGCGATGTCCATCGACACCAAGCTGCCGAAGGTCGGCACCACCATTTTCACCGTGATGAGCGTGCTCGCGGCCGAGCACGGCGCGGTCAACCTCGGTCAGGGTTTCCCGGACTTCGAAGTGCCGGTGCCGCTGCGCGACGCGCTGGCCCGCGCCATGGCGGAGGGCAAGAACCAGTACGCGCACATGGCCGGGGTGCCGCCGCTGCGGAAGGCCATCGCCGACAAGACCCTGCGCTGCTACGGGCATCGCCCGGACCCGGAGACCGAGATCACGGTGACCTCCGGTGCCAGCGAGGCGATCTTCGATGCGATCGCCGCCGTGGTCCGGCCGGGTGAGGAGGTGATCGTCCTCGACCCCTGCTACGACTGCTACGAGCCGGCCATCGACCTCGCCGGCGGTCGCGCGGTGCACGTGCCGCTGGATCCCGCCACCTTCGCCGTCGACTGGGCCGCGGTGCGTGCCGCGGTGACGCCGAAGACGCGTCTCTTCATGTTCAACACGCCGCACAACCCGTCAGGTGCGATGTTCGGCGCGAGCGATATCGCCGAGCTGAAGCGCTTCGTGGCGGATTTCCCCGACGTGCTGCTGCTCTCGGACGAGGTGTATGAGCACATCGTGTTCGACGGCCGCATCCACGAGAGCGTGCTGCGCTACCCGGAGCTGGCGGCGCGCGCGTTCGTCATCAGCAGCTTCGGCAAGACCTACCACTGCACCGGCTGGAAGGTCGGCTACTGCGTCGCGCCGCCGGCGCTGACCGCCGAGTTCCGCAAGGTCCACCAGTACAACACCTTCTGCACCTTCGCCCCGGCGCAATGGGCCTTCGCCGAGATGATCGAACGGCACCCCGAGCACTACGAGGAACTTGGCGCCTTCTACCAGGCCAAGCGCGACCGCTTCGCCGCGCAGCTGGCCGGCACGAAGCTCAAGGCCCTGCCGGTGCCGGGCGGCTACTTCCAGCTCGTCGACTACTCCGCCGTGAGCGACCTCGACGACCTCGCGTTCTGCCGCTGGCTCACCATCGAGAAGGGCGTCACTGCGATTCCGTTGTCGCCGTTCTACGAGACGCCGCCGACAGGCCAGCGCCTCGCGCGCCTGTGCTTCGCCAAGAACGAAGCCACGCTGGATGCCGCCATCGAGCGGCTGGCGAAGCTTTGAGGATTCGCGCATGAGCATCGGCCCCGACCGCGACCTCCGCGTCGCCCTCGTGCAGGGCGACACCCGCTGGCACGACCCGGCCGGCAACCGCGCCTACTACGGCGACTTGATCGCGCCGCTCGCGGGCCGTACTGACCTCGTCGTGCTGCCGGAGACCTTCACTTCGGGTTTTAGCAACGAGGCGCTCGCCAGCGCCGAGGACATGCAGGGCCCGACGGTGGCGTGGATCATCGAGCAGGCGAAGGCGCTCGACGCCGCCGTCTGCGGCAGCGTGCAGCTGCGTATCGAGGGCGCTCAGGCCGAATCGGAAGGCATCGCGCCGGGCGTCTACAACCGCCTGCTGTTCGCCACGCCGGACGGCGCGCTCGTGCACTACGACAAGCGCCACCTGTTCCGCATGGCCAAGGAACACGAGCGTTACGCCGCGGGCGACAAGCGCGTGTTCGTCGATTGGCGCGGTTGGCGGATCTTCCTTCAGGTCTGCTACGACCTGCGCTTCCCGGTCTACATCCGCAATCGTTTCGACGCGACGCGCCCCGGCGCCTTCGACTACGACCTCGCGCTCTTCGTCGCCAACTGGCCGGCGGCCCGCGCCTACCCGTGGAAGACGCTGTTGCGCGCCCGCGCCATCGAGAACCTCGCGGGCGTGATCGGCGTGAATCGGGTCGGTACCGACGGCAACGGCATTGCCTACAGCGGTGATTCGGCCGCGCTCGACCCACTGGGCCAGCCGCTGGTCGAGGGCGATGCCGAGGTTCGCGTGCTCGAGGCGGTGTTCAGCGCCGAGCAGCTGCGCGGGCATCGCGAGCGTTTCCCCGCACAGCTCGACGCCGACGAATTCGACCTCCGTCGCTGATACGAGCCGCTCTTTCGATCCTCGAGTGGGCAGGCCCCGAGCCTGGCCAACTCCCTGCCTCAGCGCAGTACGAATCGAGACACGACGTGGGCTAGCTGTTCCGTCTGGTCCCGCATCGACTGCGCGGAGGCCGCCATCTCCTCCACGAGAGCCGAGTTGGCCTGCGTCGTCTGGTCCATCTGCGTCACCGCGTTGTTGACCTCGGCGAGGCCCTTCGATTGCTCGACGGTCGCCGCGGTGATCTCGCCGATGATGTCGGCCACCTGGCGGGACGAATCGACGATCTCCCGCATGCTGTGCCCGGCCTTCTCGGCAACGCCCGCGCCCTCGCTGACGCGGGCCACGGATTCCTTGATCAACAAGGCGATCTCCTTGGCCGC
>JAIXTZ010000309.1 GCA_027483745.1 Lysobacteraceae bacterium | reverse complement strand
GCGAACAGCACGGCCGTCTTGCGCTCGATGACTCGCAGGTAGGCGGCCTCGTCGGTGTCCGGGTTGCGCACGTGCAGCAGCTGCAGCACCTCGCCCTCGGCGATGCGGTTGGTGGTGTCGGCCAACACCTTCTGGACCGTCATCGATTCCAGTTCGACCATCAGCTGGAAGGCGCGCGAGTAGAGGAAATCACCCACCAGCACGCTGGCGGCGTTGCCGAAGGCGGCATTGGCGGTGGCCCGGCCACGGCGCAGGTCGGATTCGTCGACCACGTCGTCGTGAAGCAAAGTGGCGGTATGGATGAATTCGACCACCGCGGCGAGCTGGTGGTGGGCGTCGCCGCGATAGCCGGCTGCGCGGGCCGCCAGCACCGTGAGCATCGGGCGGAGGCGCTTGCCGCCGGCGCCGATGATGTACTCGGCCACCTGGTTGACCAGCACCACGTCCGAGGCGAGGCGCCGGCGGATCAGGGCGTCGACGGCGGCCATGTCGCTCGCGGCCAGGGCCTGGACGGCGGGGAAGGGCAGGGCGGGCGCGGGTGCGGAGTCGACGGCGGCGTGCATGCCGGAATTATAGGCCGCCACCCCATCGTGAAGACGTGTTCCGACCCGCACGTGCGGGATCGGCCGACCCCGGGCGGGTTGGGGCTGTCATACTCTGTGGCCTGTTTCGACATTCAGCGGCCGGAGGACCCCATGGCGCGCGGTATCAACAAAGTCATTCTCGTTGGCAACCTCGGCAACGACCCGGAAGTGCGCTACAGCCAGAGCGGCTCGGCGCTGACGACCATCAGCGTGGCGACGTCCGAGAGCTGGAAGGACAAGGACGGCAACATGCAGGAGCGCACCGAGTGGCACCGGGTGAAGTTCTTCGGCCGCCTGGCGGAAATCGCCGGCGAGTACCTGAAGAAGGGTCGTCAGGTGTACATCGAGGGCCGCCTTCGCACCGAGAAGTACACGGACAAGGCGGGCGTCGAGAAGTACAGCACCGACATCATCGCCGACGAGATGCAGATGCTGGGCGGCAACCCGGGCATGGGCGGCGAAGGCGGCGGCGAGCGTGCCGAGCGTCCGGCCCGTTCGGCCGGCGGTGGCGGCTACGGCGGCGGTCGCGGTGCAGGCGGCGGCAGTGGCGGGTCGGGCGGCGGCTATGGCAATCGTGGCGGCGGAAGCGGCGGCGGTTCGGGTGGCGGCTACGGCAACCGCAGCGGCGGCAGCGCGCCGCCGGCCCAGAGCAACGACCCGTTCCCGGACGACGACATTCCGTTCTGATTGGGACCCGTCCGTGGCGCCGGTATCCGGTGCCCGATGGAACGCAAAGAGGCCCGCCATGCGGGCCTCTTTGCGTTGACGGCGGGACGAGCGGTCAGCCCGTGCGGACGAGACGATTCAGCAGCGGCGTGGCGACGAACATGGCGATGCCGGCGCCGAGGCCGATCCACATCATCTGGGTGAAGAAAGGCGCATACACGGCCAAAGCCTCCGCGGCGGAGATCACGCCGTCGGCGCCGGGCTTCACTTCGGCCAGCGTGCCGAGGCGGCCAGCAATCATTTCGCCGAAGGCCGAGAACAGGAACCACGCGCCCATCATCGTGCTGACCACGCGCGGGATCGACAGCGAGGTAACGGCCGCGAGGCCGATCGGGCTGAGGGCCATTTCGCCGAGCACCAGCACCGCGTAGGCGAGGATCAGCCACCACAGGCTGACGAGGCCGTCGCTGCCCGGATTCGCCGCCGCGTAGGCCAGTACGCCAAACGAGCCGCCGCAGAACACCAGCGCCCAGGCGAACTTGGCCGCGTAGCCCGGGTTCATGCCGGCGCGGTCCAGTCGCGGCCACAGCCACGCGAACAGCGGCGTCATCGCGATGACGCAGAACGCGCCGATCGCGGTGGTCTGGCCGGCCGTCCATTCGATGCCGAAGGTGCTGCGGTCCATCGCGCGTTCCGCCAGCGTCACCCACGGGCCATAGCTCTGCTCGTAGAGGCCCCAGAACAGCGCGCTGACCGTCGTGAGCACCAGCAGCAGGATCATCTTGCCGCGCGCGACGCGGTCGATGCCCGACAACATCATCGCGATGAACCAGCCGTAGAGCGCGGTGCCGGCGACGACCGCGACGAGCTCGGTCAACGTCACCTCGTGGCCGCCGAGCAGCGCATTGAGCGGCGCGAAATCGATGCGCGTCTGCAGGATCTGCCAGACCGCCACGACGCCGGCCAGCGCGCCCAGGTAGATCAGCCATTCGCGGCTGAGGCCGGCCAGCGCCCGCTCCTGCAGTCGGGCCGGGGCCGCGGGCTCGGCTTGGCCGAGCAGGTGCGGTTGGCCGAGCACGAAGATCACCAGCCCGACGGCCATCATCAGGCCGCCCAGCGCGAAGCCGTAGCTCCAGCTGATGTTCTCGCCGACGTAGCCGACGATGAAGGAGGCGAGCAGCGCACCGATGTTGATGCCCATGTAGAAGATCGAGAAGCCGGAGTCGCGCCGGGGGTCGTTCTCCGCGTACAGCCGCCCGACGATGGTCGAGATGTTCGGCTTCAGGAAGCCCACGCCCATCGCGATCAGCGCCAGCGAGGCATACATCACCTGCACGGCCATCTCGTCACGCACGCCGTTGGCGATCGGCGTGCCGATCCAGGCCATGCCTAACTGGCCGAGGACCAGCAGTGCGCCGCCGAACACGACCGCCTTGCGCATGCCGAGGTAGCGGTCGGCCAGCATGCCGCCCAGCAGGGGCAGGGCGTAGGCCAAGCCGGCATACGTGCCCATCAGCAGGTAGCCGTCGGCGTCGGAGAAGCCGTGGTGCTTGATCAGGTACAGCACCAGGATGGCTTTCATGCCGTAGAACGCGAAGCGCTCCCACATCTCGGTCAGGAAGCAGACGTAAAGGCCTTTGGGGTGGCCGAGGAACTCGGTGGGTGCGGCGGTGGTGGTCAAGCGGCGTTCCTGCGGCGGTGGCGGGCTCGTGAAGTCCAAGTGTAAGGGGCGTGATGGCTCGGGGCTCGCGTTATCCTTCGCCTCTCGTTCCGGAGACCGAACCGCCCATGCGCCTGTCCCTCCTTGCCCTGTCGCTGGCCCTCGCCGCGCCCGCATTCGCCGCCGAGCCCGCCGCCCCCGCCAACCCGCGCGGCTTCACTGCCAAAGACCTGGTGATGCTCGACCGCGTGTCGGCGCCGCAGTTCTCGCCGGACGGCGACCGGATTCTCTACGCCCTGCGCGAGACGAACTGGGAGGCCGACCGCGGCGTCGGTTCGCTGTGGGTGACGGACGCCTCGGGCGGCCATGGCACGCGCCTGACGCCGGCGGATCTGCCGGCCTCGGCGGGCGCGTGGTCGCCGGACGGTGCCTTCGTCTATTTCCTCAGCGCGAAGTCCGGATCCATGCAGGTCTGGCGAGTGCCGGCCGGCGGCGGTGATGCGACGCAGGTGACCGATTACCCCTTGGACGTCGGCAGCTTCCGTTTGGCACCCGACGGCAAGGCCATCGCCCTGTCGTTCGAGGTGTTCCCCGACTGCGCCACGCTGGCCTGCACGACGGAGCGCCACGCCGCCCACGCCAACGACAAGCGCACCGGCGTGCAGTACGACCGCCTCTTCGTGCGCCATTGGGACACGTGGAGGGACGGCACCCGCTCGCAGGTCTTCCTCGCCCCGATTGGCGCGGACGGCAAGGCCGCGGGCGAGCCGCGCCTGCTGACGACGGGCATCGACGGCGACGTGCCGGGCAAGCCCTTCGGCGACCAGTCCGACTACGTGTTCTCGCCGGACGGTTCGACGCTGGTGTTCAGCGCGCGCATCGCCGGCAAGAGCGAGCCGTGGTCGACCAACTTCGACCTGTTCGAGGTGCCGGTGGACGGCAGCGCCGCGCCGAAGAACCTCACCGACGCCAACGACGCGATGGACACCAATCCGGTGTTCTCGGCCGACGGCAAGACCCTGTTCTGGCGCGCGATGAAGCGCCCGGGCTTCGAGGCCGACCGCTTCGGCCTGATGGCCCTGGATCGCGCCACGGGTGCGGTGCGCGAGATCGCCGCCGACTGGGACCGCAGCTTCGACACTCTCGTCCCCGGTGACGACGGCCGCACGATGTACACGGCCACGCTGGACACCGGCACGCACCCGGTGTTCGAGGTGAACCTCGCCAGCGGCGCGGTGCGCAAGGTCGTGCAGGGCGGCAACATCGGCGCCTTCGACATCGACGGCGACCGCATCGTTTTCACCCGCGACACGATCGCCCAGCCCGCCGACCTCTACCTCGGCGCGATCCGCGCTCGCATCGCCGAGCGTCGCCTGACGAACTACAACGCCGAGCGGCTGAGCGGCATCCGCATGGGCGAGTACGAGCAGTTCAGCTTCAAGGGCTGGAACGACGCGACGGTGCACGGCTACGTCATCCAGCCGTGGAACCACCAGCCCGGCACGAAGGCCCCGGTGGCCTTCCTGATCCATGGCGGCCCGCAGGGCAGTTTCCACAACCAGTGGCACTACCGCTGGAACGCGCAGACCTACGCCGGCATGGGCTTCGCGGTGGTGATGATCGATTTCCACGGCAGCACCGGCTATGGCCAGGCCTTCACCGATGCCATCTCGGAGGACTGGGGCGGCAAGCCGCTGGTCGACCTGCAGAAGGGCTGGGCGGCCGCGCTCGAGAAGTACGATTTCCTCGACGGCGAGCGCGCCTGTGCGCTGGGCGGCAGCTACGGCGGTTACATGGTCAACTGGATCGCTGGCAACTGGAACGAGCCGTGGGACTGCCTCGTCAACCACGCCGGCGTCTTCGACCTGCGCTCGATGGCCTATTCGACGGAAGAGCTGTGGTTCACCGAGTGGGAGAACGGCGGCGTGCCGTGGGAGAACGCGGCGGCCATGGAGAAGCACAACCCGGTGAACTTCGTGCAGAACTGGCGCGTCCCGATGCTGGTCATCCACGGCCAGAAGGACTACCGCGTGCTGGTCGAGCAGGGGCTC
>JAIXTZ010000031.1 GCA_027483745.1 Lysobacteraceae bacterium | reverse complement strand
CCGTCCATCGCCTTGATGATGGCGTCGGCGGCCTCGGTCCAGCCCATGTAGCGCAGCATCATCTCGCCGGAGAGGATGACCGAGCCCGGGTTGACCTTGTCCTGGCCGGCGTACTTCGGCGCGGTGCCGTGCGTGGCCTCGAACACGGCGTGGCCGGTGACGTAGTTGATGTTGGCGCCCGGCGCGATGCCGATGCCGCCCACCTGCGCCGCCAGCGCGTCGGAGAGGTAGTCGCCGTTGAGGTTCAGCGTGGCGACGACGTCGTAGTCCTTCGGGCGCAGCAGGATCTGCTGCAGGAAGGCGTCGGCGATCGCGTCCTTGATGACGATGCCCGCGCCCGGCTTGCCTTCCGGGATCACGTGCCACGGGCCGCCGTCCAGCGGCACCGCGCCGTAGAACTCGCGGGCCACGTGGTAGCCGAAGTCACGGAAGGCGCCTTCCGAGAACTTCATGATGTTGCCCTTGTGGACCAGCGTCACCGACTTGCGCTTGTTCTGGATCGCGTAGCTGATCGCGCTGTGCACCAGGCGCTCGGTGCCGAGGTAGCTGACCGGCTTGATGCCGATGCCGACCTGCACCGGCAGCGAACGCGCCGGCGAGCCGATCGACTCGAGCTGCTTCGTCCACGCGTCGTTCTTCGCCTGCGTGCCGAAACGGATCTTGTCGAAGGGCTTCGGGAACTCCTTGGCGAGGAAGTCGAGCACCTTCTGCGCGTCGGCCGAGCCCGGCTCGAACTCGATGCCGGCGTAGATGTCCTCCGTGTTCTCGCGGAAGATCGTCATGTCGGTGTCCTGCGGGCGCTTCACCGGCGAGGGCACGCCGTCGAACCAGCGCACCGGGCGCAGGCAGACGTAGAGATCGAGCATCTGGCGCAGCGCGACGTTGAGCGAGCGGATGCCGCCGCCAACGGGCGTGGTCAGCGGGCCCTTGATGCTGACGAGGTAGTCGCGGCAGGCGTCGACGGTGGCGTCGGGCAGCCAGTTCTGCGTCAGGTTGAAGGCCTTCTCGCCGGCCAGCACTTCCATCCAGTGGATCTTCTTCGCGCCGCCGTAGGCCTTGGCCACGGCCGCGTCGAGCACGCGCACCGAGGCGCGCCAGATGTCCGGGCCGATGCCGTCACCTTCGATGAAGGGAACGATCGGATGGTTCGGGACGTGGAGCTTCCCGCCTTGGATGGTGATCTTCTCGCCGCCGGCGGGCGGCGTGGGGGTGTGCGACATGGGGCCTCCAGTGAGCGCGTGGACCCGCATTGTCGCGGTTCCGGGGCGTTGGGGGAAAGCGCGCGGGGTTAATTCGATGTGAGCGATCCGCGGGATGCGCGACGCCGCTGCCGCAAGGCGGCCCAGCCCGCGGCCCACAGGCCGCTGCCGGCGAGCCCGGCGGCCGCGAGGTCGCCAAGGCCCTCGACCAGCAGCGCCGCGCCGATACCGCCGAAGCCAGCCGCCGCGAGCACCAGTGGCGCGCGCAGAACGCGTCCCGTGCTTCGCACCGGGTTCGCGGCGGAGGCGCCTGCCGGGGCACGACTCACGTCGCCACCCGGCGACGCTTGGCCAGCCAGAGCCACAGGCCGCTGGCCAGCACCACGATCGTGGCCAGCGTCATCAGGGCCCACACCAGCTTCAGCGCGAGGCCGCCGTAGTCGCCGAAATGCAGCGGCCGCGAAAGGCTCAGGGCCGTCAGGTACCACGGCAGGTGCCGCACGCCGACCACCTCGCCTGTCCCTGCGTGGACGAGCACCGGGGTGATCAGGTGCGCGGTCAGCGGGGTGTCGCCATGCAGGAAGATGGCGTAGTGCGCCGGGGTGGCATAAGCCGTCCCCGGAAACGCCACGAACTGCAGACGCTGGTCGGGCAGCGCACGCTGCGCGTGCTGCACCGCAAGATCGAGGGACGCGCGTGCGAGCACCGGCGCATCGCGCTCGTGCTCGGCCAGCAGGGCGGCGGCCTCCGCTTGGCGCCACGCATCGAGCAGCGGCTTCTCAAGGGCGTTGATCACGCCGGTGAGGCCCACCACCAATGCCCAAGCCAGCGTGACCGCGCCAAGGAGGTTGTGCACATCCAGCCAGCCCTGCCGCGGCGTCGCCGTGCGCACCTCGCCGAAAGCGAGCCGGCGCATGAACGGCACGTACAGCACCAGGCCCGACACCACGGCGGCGACGAAGAGCGCGCCCATCGCGCCGAGGAACAGCATGCCGGGCAGCCCGAGGAAGAGGTCGGTATGCAGCTGGAGGATGAAATCCATCACGCCATGGCCGACGTCGGCGGGCGGCACCAGTCCGGCGCTGGTGCGGTCGAAGGACGCGAAGTGCATCGCAGGGCCCGGCGCGTCGGCCGTTGGCCCGGTGGTGACGTTCACCACGGGCCGGTCGGTGTCGAAACTGACGTACAGCGGCACCTCGCCCGGACGCCGCTCGAGCGCCGCCGCGAGAAGCCGGTCGAGATCGAGCAGCGGGCCGTCGGGCTGGGCCGGGGTCCACGACGAGGGATTGAGCGCGGTCTCGATCTCGTCGTGGAAGATCAGCGGCAACCCGGTCAAGCACAGCATCATCAGGAACAGCGTGCACACCACGCTGCTCCAGGTGTGCACCCAGGACCACGCTTTCAGCGAACCGAGACGGAGCCGGGGCATGGGCAAGGAACCGCCGGCCTCAGAAGTCGAACGAGGCCGACACGCTGACCGTGCGCGGCGTGCCGAGGATCAGGTAGTTCGCGCCGGGGAAGCCACCGACCGAGGTCCAGTGCTGCGCATTGGCGACGTTCTCGACGCGGGCACGCAGCGTGACCGGCACGCGTCCCGCCTCGAGGGTGTAGCGCACGCCGAGGTCCCAGCGCGTCCACGCCTCCAGTTCGATCACGTTCGCGGCGTCGACCGGCTGCGACCCGGTGTGCACGACGCGCGCGTCGACGGTGAGCCCGGCGACGGCCGGCAGGTCCCACTCGAGGTTGAGGTTGGCCTGCAGCTCGGGCACGCCCACCGGCGTCCGTCCCTCGTTGGCGCCGCCCTGCGTGCGCGCCTGCTCGGCATCCAGCAGCGTGAGGCCGCCCAGCAGGCGCAGGCCATCGCGCGGCTCGCCGAACAGCGCCAGCTCGACGCCCGTGCTGCGCTGCTCGCCGTCGGCCGTGAAGCGGTCGCCGACGACGATGGCGTTGGGACGCGACAGCCGGAACAGCGCGGCCGTGCCGGCGATGGCGCCGCCGTCGAACTTCACCCCCAGCTCGACCTGCTCGCCGCGGAACGGCGCCAGCACCTCGCCGGCGTTGCGGATCGGCGTGCCGCCGCTGACCGCCGGCGCGACCTGCCCCGGCTGCAGGCTCTCGGCGTAGTTGCCGTACACCGACAGGCGCTCGCTGGCGCGCAGCAGCAGGCCCAGCGAGGGCGTGACCGCGTCATCGTCGTAGCGGCCGGTGAGGACGCCGGTGGTGTAGTCGTAGCTGCGCGTGTCGATGCGCTGGTGGCGCAGGCCGAACGTCGCCGTCACCTGCCCGTCGTTGAAGTCGATGGCGTCCGCCACCGCGAACGAGCGGTTGTCCGTGGCCTCGGTGACGCGCGGCGCGGCGAGGTCGCCGCCGATGAAGAAGGTGGCGTCCGGGGCCGCCACGGCCACCGGCCGGTACAGGTCGCCGGCGAACGGCGCGAAGAAGCTCGAGAAGGCGTAGGCGTTGCGCGATTCCAGCGAGACCGCCGAGGCCGACACGACCACGCGGTGGCGCAGCGCGCCGGTCACGAGGTCGGCGCTGAGCCCGGTGTCCAGCGAACGCACGTCGTCCTCGCGGGTGTTGTCGAAGCGGTAGGCCGTCGTCCGGCCGTCGGGCGTCGCGCTGGGGTTGGCCAGCACATTGGCCTCGTCGCCGTCGCGCAGGCCGGCGCCAACCCAGGCGCGCACTCGCTCGCTCAGGTCGATTTCGGCGCGCAGCACGCCGAAGGCCTGGCGCTCGTCGGCGTAGGTCCAGGGCTGGGCGAAGTTGACGTCCGCCGACGGCGGGCGCGGCACGCCGCCCAGCGGCGTGACCTGCGGGCGCGGCGCATCGAGGCGCTGGTCCTGCAGGCCGATATCGGCGCTGAAGCGCAGGCGCTCGCCCGCGTAGTCGGTGCCCAGCGACAGCACCGACAGCCGACGCTCCTGCGCGTCGATCGCGCTTTCGCCGTCGCGGCGCACGCCGTTCAGGCGCAAGCCCCAGGCCTGATCCGCGCCGAAGCGCTGGCCGAGGTCGACGGCGGCATAGGCCTCGCCCTCGCCCTGCAGGCCGACGGTGGCGCGACGCACGCCCGACGCCGGCGCGCGCTTCGGCACGAGGTTGATGCTTCCGCCCACGCCGCTGCCGCCCGGCGCAGCGCCGTTGAGGAGGGCGTTGGCGCCACGGAACACCTCGACACGCTCCAGCAGCTCGGCGGCCACGAACTGCCGCGGCAGGAGGCCGAACACGCCGTTCAGCGTGATGTCGTCGGAGTAGACCGGGAAGCCGCGCAGGACGTAGACCTCCTGGAAGTTTCCGAAGCCCTTGGCCACGCGCACCGTGGGGTCGTTCTGCAGCACGTCGCCGACGCTGTCGGCCTGCTGCGCTTCGACCAGCGCCGAGGTGTAAGCCTGCGATGCGTAAGGCGCATCGAGGAAATCGAGGTTCCCCAGCAGGCCGGCACGGGCCCCGCGGGCCACCTGCCCGCCGGCGAAGGGGTCCGGGAGCGCCACCTGCGAGGGGGCCGTGACTTCAACGGCATCGAGGGTGGTGGCGGGCGGGTCGTCCGCCTGGGCCGGAGCGGCGAGGGCCAGGGCCAGTGCGGCGAACAGGGCGGAACGGCGAAGAGGGGGCATGGGCGAGGAAGGAAGCGAAAATGGAAAGTATAATGCGATTGATTCGCAATACTACCCCGTTCGGCTTTCGGAGGCTCAGGGGCCAACGCGCGCGTCCAGGGGCGGGGCAGGCGCCGGGATCGACCGGTACGACGTGCCGCGGGGCTCAGTCCGGCGTCGAGGCCTCGGGCGCCGACGCCGGCCAATGGAAAAACGCGCGCACCTCGTCGGCGCGGGCCCGGGCGTCGGCTTCGCCGAGGGCGATCAATTCGCGGGTGAAATCGGACTCGAACAACAGGTAGCTCGCCAATGCGCCACCGCCCGCGCCGGTGCCGCGCGCTTCGCCCATGCTCTGGCTGACGCCGACGGCGCGCAGCATCGTGCGCACCGGCGACGGCAGGGCGCCGATGTGTCGTACCGCGATATCGTCGATGCGCTGGCTCGGCGCGATGACCAGCATCTCCAGCGGCCGCAGCATGGAATGCGCCCGCAACTCGGCCGGCAGCAGCGACAGCGTGGCGTTGATGCGCTGGGCGCGCTCGATGTCGACGGCGAGCGCATCGAGGAAGATGTTCGACAGCGCGTGGCCGCCGATCTGCGCGAGCGTGGGGTAGCCGCCCGCCGCACGCTTCTCCCCGGGCGGCTCGTGCAGGCGGCCCGCGCCGATCACCAGCAGGCGCTCGGCGCCGAGATGGATGGCGGGCGACAGCGGCGCCGTCTGCCGCATCGAGCCGTCGCCGAACCAGTGGTCTTGGCCGTCGAAGGGCAGGGCCTGCGCCGGGAAGACAAAAGGAATGGCCGAGGAAGCGAGCAGGTGGGTGAGCGTGATGCGCCCAGGCACGGCGACACGCTGCGAGCGCACCCAGGGCTTCTGCGCCTCGGCGGCGTCGTAGAAGGTGACGTGGGTGCCGGCCGTGTAGCTCGACGCGGTGACGCCGAAGGCGCGCAGCACGCCGCGCTGCACCAGCGAGGGGATGCGCTCGAGCGGCAGCAGCTCGGCCAGCAGTTCGGCCAACGGGGTGTTGTCGAGCAGCGACTTCGGCTTCGCCCGCCGCCAACGGGCCACCGCCCAGCCGACCGTGAACAGGGTCAGCCAGCGCGCGCCGCTGCGCACCACGCCAAAGGCATCGGCACGATAGACGTGATGCGCCTGGAAGCCGTCCCAGATCCGATGCAGGCGCTCGACCGCCTTCGGGTACTCGTCGGCGTAGCTCGCCAGCGCCGCGGCGTTGATCGCTCCCGCCGAGGTGCCGGTCATCACCGCGAACGGGTTGCCGGTCGGGCCGTGGGACGCGCCGCACTCGGTGCGGATGCGCTCGATGCCGCGAAGCACGCCGGCCTGGTAGGCCGCGCGCGCGCCGCCGCCAGTGAGCACGAGCCCGGTGATGGGCGGCCGGCGGGGCGACGTCTCGGCCATCACGGCTCCTCGGCCGCACGACGAGGCGGCGTCGGCGGAGTGTGCGCTCAGCCCGCGGCTGTCGTGAAGTCGGCCGGGGACAAGGGCGGAAGCCCGTGGCGGGCCCGCGCCCGGTCGCATTGCGGGCTCGGCTCGCCGTTCTCCCAGGCGGCCTTCAGCTCGCGACAGGGCGGAGGACGGGTCGCGTAGATCGTGCAGGCGACGGCATGGCCAATCTCGCCCGAAAGCGCCACGCAGCGCGGCGCGACGCCACCTTCCGTCCCCCGCATGGCGACCTCGAACGACCGCACCTTGACCGTCAAGGCCTCGTCCGGCCCGGACGGCGCATGGGGGGCCGCCTCGCTCCAGTGGAAGGCGACACGGAAGGCCGCGCAGCACGCGCCGCAGCGTTGGCAAGGGTGGATCGTCGCGGCCATGGCCGGTGCATGTCGAACGTTGGGGTCAGCATTTTCCTACACCACCGTCCGACGACGGCTGACTGCGGCGTCGGTGGCCACGGCGCAGGCTGCATCCATGAGCTTCAAGACCACCCACCTCGCACCCGACGCCCCAACGGACGGCGAGCGCGGCGCCGCGCCGCGGCTGGATGGCGAGGACGCCCTCATCTGGGCGAAGCGGGTCTGGGACGATCGCGACACGTGGCTGCGCGCCCGCGGCGGCGTCGAGTCGGTGTTCATGGCCGCACAGCTGATGGGCTGCCGCGACGAAGCGGTGCGCTGGCTCCGATCGCGCACGCGTCTCTAGACCCCGCCTCTGGCACAGTGCGGGCCTCATCCCACGAGGACCGCCCATGTCGCCGCTCCGCCCAACGTCGCCGCTTTTCCCGCGCTCGCTGCCCGCGCGCCGCGCACTCGCCTTGGCGCTCGGCACGGGACTGTTCGCCACCGGCTGCAGCGGGGGCGCCGGCGAGGGCAGCGACAACGCGGCAAGCGGTGAGAGCGCGGGCGCCGCCGCGGCGTCCGTCGTTGCGGCACCGTTCGGCAGCTGGGCCAGCCCGATCGCCGCGGGCGATCTCGCCAAGGCGGCGGTCGGCACCAGCGACGTGCGCGTGTTCGACGGCAAGGTGTTTTGGCGCGAGAGCCGCCCCGACGAGGGCGGCCGCCAGGTGCTGCGCACCCTCGGCACCGACGGCCAGCCGACCACGCTGACGCCCGAGGGCTTCAGCGTGCGCACCCGCGTGCAGGAGTACGGCGGCAGCAGCTACTGGGTGATGGGCGAGCGCATCGTCTTCGCGAACTTCGCCGACCAGCGCCTCTACCTGCAGCACGGCGAGGCCGCGCCGGTGGCGATCACGCCGGAGAAGTACCAGTACAGCGATTGCGTGGTCGATGCCGCGCGCGGCGCGCTCGTCTGCGTGCGCGAGGACCACACCGAGGCCACGACCCAGACCAACGGCGAGGAGCGCAACGAGATCGTGCGCGTGACCGTGCCCGATGCCGACGCGCTGGCCGCACACGATGCCGCCGCGACGGCGGCGGCCGGCACCGTGCTGTTCACCGGCACCGACTTCGTCGCCTATCCGCGGCTCTCCGCCGACGGCACGCGACTCGCCTTCATCACCTGGAACCACCCGGACATGCCCTGGGACCGCACGACCCTGCACGTGGCCCCGGTGGCCGCGGACGGCACCTTGGGCGAACCCCAGCGCGTGGCCGGTGGCGAGACCGCCGTGCTCGAACCGCAGTGGGCGGCCGACGGCACGCTGTACTTCATCGATGAAACCAGCGGCTGGTGGAACCTCTACGCCTGGGACGGCAGCGCCGCGCGTGCCGTGGCCCCGATGGAACGCGAGTTCGCCGGCGCGCTGTGGTCGCTCGGCACCCAGACCTACGTGCTCGCCGGCGACGGCAAGGCCTATGTGCGCACCAGCCTCGAGGCCGTCGACGAACTCGGCGAGCTCGATCTGGCAACCGGCGCCTACCGCGCGATCGACCTGCCCTTCGTCGCCTTCGGCGACGTGTCGCTGGATGCGCAGGGCCGGCTCATCACCAGCGCGGCGGCGGCGGCCGACGAGGGCGCGATCCTCGCGGTGACGCCGGCCACCGGCGCGGTCGAGCGCCTGCACCAGCCGAACGCCCTGGGCATCCCCACCGAACTCGTCTCGGTGGGCGAGCGCATCGAATTCCCGACCGCCGCCGGCCCGGACGGCGCGGCGCGCACCGCGCACGCCACCTACTACCCGCCGACGAACCCGGGCTTCCGCGGGCCGGACGGCGCCAAGCCGCCGCTGATCGTCACCATCCACGGCGGCCCCACGTCGGTGTCGAAGCCCACGTTCTCGCTGTCGCGCCAGTACTGGACCAGCCGTGGCTTCGCCATCGTCGACGTGAACTACGGCGGCTCCACCAGCTACGGCCGCGCCTACCGCCAGCGCCTGAATGGCCAGTGGGGCGTGGTCGACGTGCAGGACGCCGTGGCCGCGGTCGATTTCCTCGTGGCGCAGGGCAAGGTGGATGCAGACAAGGTGGCGATCCGCGGCGGCAGCGCCGGCGGCTTCACCACGCTGGCCGCACTCGCGTTCACCGACCGCTTCAAGGCCGGCGCGAACTACTTCGGCGTCAGCGACATCGCCGCGTTGGCCGCCACCAGCCACAAGTTCGAGCGCCAGTACGACGTTTCGCTAGTCGGCCCGCCGGACGAGGCGCTGTACCGCGCGCGCTCGCCGATCTTCCACCTCGAGGGCTTCAGCGAACCGCTGATCACCTTCCAGGGTTCGGAAGACCGCATCGTCACGCCGGACCAGAGCCGCAAGATCGTCGAGGCCCTCGACGCAAAGGGCGTGATGCACGCCTACTTCGAGTTCGAGGGCGAGCAGCACGGCTTCCGCAAGGCCGAGAACATCATCCGCGCGCAGGAAGCGGAGTTGGCGTTCTACGGCGCGGTGTTCGGCTTCACGCCCGACGACGCGGTGCCGCCGTTCGAGATCAAGCACCCGCGCGGCGCGGCGCCGTAGGCTGGAACGCGACGCGATCGGCGGTTCGACGGCCTGTCACCGAGGTTGACAGGTCGCCGGCGTCGAGGCGGGTTGGGAAGGCTAGGCTCGATGCGTCCTCCCCTCGCGCGGGCGCGGCCCGCAGGACCCTCCCATGGCCGGTTCGGAACGCAGCGGACTCCCGCAAGGCACGACCGGCTGGGCCAAGGCGCTGCTCGCACAGCAGCTGCCGGCCTTGGCGCGCACGGCGCAGGACATCAGCGAGTGCGCGCGCGATGACGACAGCTCGGGCACCGACCTCGCCGCGCTGATCCTGCGCGACGCCGGCATGACCACCCGCGTGCTGCGGCTCGCTTCCAGCCGGCTGCACAACCCGCACGGCCAGCGCATCCGCACCGTCAGCCGCGCCGTCGCCCTGCTGGGCTTCGACGTCGTGCGCGAGATCGCGCTGGGCATCGCCGTGCTCGACGTGCTGGGCGGCCGCCATGCGGGGTGTGCGCAAGCCGCCGCCGAAGCCGCGCGCGCCCTGCGCACCGCCGTACAGGCCCGGGCCCTCGCGGAGGCGGCCGGCATCGACGCGCCGGAAGAAGTGTTCATCGCCGCGCTGCTGCAGGACCTCGGCCACCTCGCCTTCTGGAGCGTCGTGCCGCAGTGGCTGCCCGCGTGGCGGCAGGATGCGGCGCAACCGCCCCTGCAGGCCGCTCGTCGCGTGCGCGCCGACCTCGGGCTGGATCTCGACGACCTCTCGCTCGTGCTGAACGCCGAGCTCCGGCTCTGCCCGCTGCTGCTCGGCGACGCCGACACGCCGGGCCGGCTCGCCGCCGGCCTCGCGCGGCGCTGGGTGGATGCGCTCGAACCCGGCGAGCGCCGCGAAGACTTCGACAGGGCGTTGGCGGAAGCGGCCGAGGCCTTCGGCATCGACGCCACCGCCCTGCGCGAACAGGTGGCGGCGCAGGCGCGGCAAGGCGACACGCTCGTCGACGAGCTGTTCGACCCCGACGTGCGCGCCCTGTTGCCGGTGCCGCGGCGCATCGACGAGCCCGGCAACGACGCGGCGGCGGCACCGGCCCGCGCCGATGCCGCGCTCGGGCTGGACGTCCTTCGCGATTTGGCCGAACTGCAGGCCAGCGGCCGCCCCGATCCCGGCGTCGCCCTGTCGATGGTGATGGAGGGCCTGCAGCGCGCCGCGGGCTTCGACCGCGTCTTGTTCGCCCTGCTCTCGCCCGACCGCAGCGAACTGCGCCTGCGCTCGGCGCTGGCCGCGCAGCGCCAACCCTTCGCCGCCCCGTTCCCGATGCCCTTGCGCGACTGCGGCCACCTGCTCGACCTGCTCGCCCAGCCGCGCGTGCAGCACCTCACCGCAACGGCGCCCGACACGGGCCGCTGGCTGCCTCGCCTGGGTGCCCGGGAAGCCCTGCTCGGCCCGCTGGTAGTCGATGGCCGCGTGCTCGGCCTGCTGCACGCCGACCGCGCCGTCAGCGGCGACGCCATCGAACACGACGCGCGCACGCTGTTCGCGCTGCTGCTGCAGCAGGCGAACCTGGCCCTCGGCCATCTGAAGTAGTCGCGTCGACGTCTCAGGGCGTGCGAAGCCCTTCGGGTATCGTTCCGCCCTATGCGCGACGAATGGACCATCGACCCGGAACGCGGCCTCTGGCTGTTCCGGGCCAGCCGGCTGGAAGCCCTGCTCGATCCGCTCGAAGCGCTGCTTTCGCATCTGCCGCCGGCCTCGCTGCTGGCGCCGCAGACCGTGCTGGTGGGGCATCCCGGCCTGCGCCATTGGCTTCGCGATGGGCTCGCGCGCAAGCGCCGCGACGGGATCGTCGCCCACCTCGACATCGTGCTGCCCAGCCCGTGGCTGGATGGCCTCGCACGGCGGGTGCTCGGCGAGCCGCTGCTGGGCATCCGCGCCTGGCAGCGCGAGGTCTTGCGCTGGCGCCTGCTGCCGCTGTTGCCGCAACTGGACGACCCGCGCGTGGTGGCCGCCCTCGCCGACGACGCGGACGGCCGCGAGGCCTTCGCGCTGGCCGATCGTCTCGCCGCCGCGTTGTCGCCGCTGATGGTCTACCGCGAAGGCTGGCTGCGCCGCTGGGACGAAGGCCGCGAGGCCATCGCCGGCGACGCGCTGCTGCGGAGCGCGTGGCGCGCGCTGCGCCGCGGCCCGGCCTCCCGCCATCGCGGCGAACGTCTCGTCGCCCTCGCCCGGCGTTTGCGCGAAGGCACGCCGCCGATCGGCCTCGACGACGGCCCGCTGCACGTCTTCGGGCTGAACCATCTGCCGCCGCTGGAGCTCGACGTGCTGCGCGCGCTGGCGCGGCATCGGCCGGTGGTCTTCCACGTGGCCGACCCCTGCCGCGAGCACTGGGTGGGCCTGCCCTCGGGCCGCGAGGCGATGCAGCGCGCGCTCAACCGCGAAGACCGCGGCGAGAGTGAATTCCTCGCCCTCGACCATCCGCTGCTGGCGGCGTGGGGACGGCTGGGCCAGCACTTCCTGCTCGAGCTGGAGAGCGGCGAGCTGGCGCTGGAGGAACGCAGCGGAAAGGACTGGGAAGAGCGCGCCGATCCCCTCGCGCCGGGCGACCTGTTGCAACGCCTGCAGCGCAGCGTGCTGTTGAACGACATGGCGGCCCTTGCGCCCCCACCGGGTCTGGCGCGCGAGGACGCCCGCGCCGACGCCAGCCTGCGCATCCACGCCTGCGCCACGCCGCTGCGCGAGCTGGAAGTCCTGCACGACGCCCTATGCGCCGCCTTTGCCGAGGTCCAGGGCCTGCAGCCCGCCGAGGTGGTGGTGGTGTCGCCGCAGATCGAGCGCTACCGCGCGCTGATTCCCGCCGTGTTCGGCGAGCCCGGCCGTCGCGACGGGCCCTGGCCCTACCACCTGGCCGACATTCCGCTCTCGGCCACGCACCCGATCTACCGCGCGCTCGACATGGCCCTGGCGCTGCCCACGCGCCGGCTGACGGCGCAGGGCGTGCTCGACCTGCTCGACATCGACGCCGTGGCGAGGCGCTTCGGCCTCGACGGCGGCCATCGCGACACGCTGCGCCATGCGCTCGAACGCGCCCGCGTCGCCTGGGGCCTGGACGGCGCCGATCGCGCGCGCTTCGGCGCGCCGGACGACGACACGCACAGCCTCGCCTGGGGCCTCGACCGCGCGATGGCCGGGCACGTGTACGGCGGGCGCGAACCCGGCGTGCGGGCACTGCCGGACGGCCAGCCCGTGCTGCCCGTGGACGGCGTGGACGCGGGCGTGGCCGAAGCGCTGGGCCGGGCCCACGCCCTGCTGCTGGAGTTGCGCGAGTGGGTGGCGCTGGGGCGCAGCGCGCAGGGCGGCGACGACTGGGCGGCGGCGCTGCAACGGCGCTTCGAGGCGCTGCTCGGCGCGCCCGCGCTCGACGCCGAAGGCCGCGAAGCGCTCGACACCGCGAAGGGCCTCGTCGTCGCCTTGCGCGAGGAATGGCGCGATGCCGGACTCGTCGCGCCGCTGCGCTGGGCCGCGGTACGCGAGGCCCTGCTGGCGAAACTGG
>JAIXTZ010000313.1 GCA_027483745.1 Lysobacteraceae bacterium | reverse complement strand
TCGCGCTCGAAGCGCTGGCCGTTCGCATCGGTGTACTGGCGCCACGCCGGGTTCGACTTGATCGGCGAGGCCACGCCTTCGAAGCGCACGTCTTCCGGCAGCACGACCGGCAGCTGCTCCTCCGGCACCGCATGCGCGTTGCCCTCGGCGTCGTAAAGCATCGGGATCGGGCAGCCCCAGTAGCGCTGGCGGGACACGCCCCAGTCGCGCAGGCGGTAGTTCACGCGGCGGGTGGCAAGGCCCTTGGCCTCGAGATGGGCCGCCACGGCGTCGAAGGCCGCGCGATGGCCCTTCACACCATCGAACGGGCCGGAGTTCACGAGCGTCAGGCCGGGGAGCGACTTGTCGCCCGCCCACTCCTGCCAGCGCGTGGCATCGAAGGTCTCGCCCTCCACGGCGATCACCTGCGTGATCGGCAGGCCGTACTTGCGCGCGAACTCGCCGTCGCGCTCGTCGTGGCCGGGCACGGCCATCACCGCGCCGGTGCCGTAGCCCATCAGCACGAAGTTGGCGATCCACACCGGCACCTTGGCGCCGCTGACCGGATGGATGGCGAACAGGCCGGTGGCGATGCCGCGCTTCTCCTGCGTCTCCAGCTCGGCCTCGGAGACGCCGCCCTGCTTGCAGCCGGCGACGAAGGCGGCGACGTCCGGATTCGATGCCGCGGCTTTGGCGGCCAGCGGATGCTCGGCGGCAATGGCCACGTAAGTGACGCCCATCAGCGTGTCGGGGCGGGTGGTGAAGACCACCAGCGGATCAGCGCCGCCCTCCACCGCGAAAGTGATCTCCAGGCCTTCCGAGCGACCGATCCAGTTACGCTGCATGGTCTTGACCGATTCCGGCCAGCCCGGCAGCGCATCGAGGCCGTCCAGCAGCTCCTGCGCGTAGTCGGTGATCTTCAGGAACCACTGCGGGATCTCGCGCTTTTCCACCAGCGCGCCCGAGCGCCAGCCGCGGCCGTCGACCACCTGCTCGTTGGCGAGCACGGTCTGGTCGACCGGGTCCCAGTTCACCACGCTGTTCTTGCGGTAGACGAGGCCCTTCGCGTACAGGCGGGTGAAGAACTGCTGCTCCCAGCGGTAGTACTCCGGGGTGCAGGTGGTGACCTCGCGCGACCAGTCGTAGGCGTAGCCCAGCGACTTCAGCTGCGCGCGCATCTTGTCGATGTTCGCGTAGGTCCAGCCGGCGGGTGCCGTGTTGTTCTTGATCGCCGCGTTCTCGGCCGGCAGGCCGAAGGCGTCCCAGCCCATCGGCTGCAGCACGTTGAAGCCCTGCATGCGCTTGAAGCGGCTGATCACGTCACCGATGGTGTAGTTGCGCACGTGGCCCATGTGCAGCGCGCCCGAGGGGTACGGCAGCATGCACAGCGCGTAGTACTTGGGCTTGGACGGGTCTTCGACCACCTCGAAGGCCTTGGCGGCATCCCAGCACTGCTGGGCGGCGGCCTCGAGGGCCTTGGGCTGGAAGCCGCCGGTCTCGGCGGTGTCGTTCGGGGCAGTGGATTCGGCGTGCATGGGGTCTCGTTGGGGCGGTCGGCTGGCGAACGCCCGGCCTTCGGCAAGCCGCCAAGGGTACCGCAGCGGCCGCGCAGGCCGTAGAGTCGGGCGCTGCGCCGCAGGCTGTGCCGGGGCCCGCGCGAATTGCCCTTCCGGCCCCTCAAGGAGAGTGCCGATGTCGCTTCGCCCCGGCCTGCTGGCCGCTGCCGTCCTGTTCGCCCTGCCCGCCCACGCCGCCCCCACCGCCCTGCAGTGCGGCGACGTCTTCGACGCCAAGGCCGGCCGCCTGATCGGCGCGCAGACCATTGTGGTGGACGCCGGGCGCATCACGGCGCTGCAGCCGGGCAAGGTCGACGTCGCCGGGGCGACCGCCATCGATCTCGCTGGTCACACCTGCTCCCCCGGCTGGATCGACCTGCACGTGCACGTGGGCCAGGAGTCCAACCCGAACAGCTACTCGGAAGGCTTCCGCCTCGACGACGTCGATTTCGCCCTGCGCGCCACCCAATACACGCGCCGCACCGTCGAAGCCGGCTTCACCACCGTCCGTGACCTCGGTGGCGAAATCAGTCCGCACCTGCGCGATGCGATCAACGCCGGCATCATCCCGGGCCCGCGCATCTATGCCGCAGGCAAGTCGATCGCCACCACCGGCGGCCATGCCGACCCGACCAACGGCCTGAACACCCAGCTGTCGAACCTGCTCGGCGCGCCCGGCCCGACCGAGGGCGTCATCAACGGCGTGGATGCGGCGCGCGAGGCCGTGCGGCAGCGCTACAAGGAAGGCAGCGACACGATCAAGATCACCGCCACCGGCGGCGTGCTCAGCTACGCCCGCAGCCCGGACGCGCCGCAGTTCACCGTCGAGGAGATCCGCGCCATCGTCGAGACGGCCAAGGACTACGGCTACACGGTCGCCGCCCACGCCCACGGCGACGTCGGCATGCGCCGCGCCATCGAGGGCGGCGTCACCAGCATCGAGCACGGCACCTTCATGAGCGAGGCCACCATGCGGCTGATGAAAGAGAAGGGCACCTGGTACGTCCCGACGCTGTCGGCAGGCCGCTTCGTCGGCGAGAAGGCCGAGATCGACGGCTACTACCCCGAGATCGTCCGTCCGAAGGCGCGCGCGGTCGGGCGCCAGATCATGGCCACCTTCGCCAAGGCCTACACGATGGGCGTGCCCATCGCCTTCGGCACCGATGCCGGCGTCGGTCCGCACGGCGACAACGCCCGCGAGTTCGAGTTCATGGTGGAAGGCGGCATGCCGGCGAACGTCGCCCTGCAGACGGCCACGGTGAACGCGGCGACCGTGCTGGGCGCGACCGACCTCGGCCAGATCGCCGCCGGCTTCCAAGCCGACATCGTCGCGGTGCCGGGCAACCCGCTGGCCGATATCGCCCTGACCCGCCGGGTTGCTTTCGTCATGAAAGGCGGTGAAGTCGTCAAGCCGCTGGCGAACTGACCGCCTTGCAAGCCGCCGCCCCCGCCCCCATCCGTGGGGGCATCGGTGCTCTGCGCCTTCCACTCGTGAGACTTCGATGATCCGCCTCGACGCCTTCGGCACGCCGCCCGCCTCCGCCCCCACTGCCGACGCCGCATCGCCGCACGTGTTCGACGTCACGCTCGAGCGCTTCGAGGCCGAGGTGCTGCTGAAGTCGAAAGAGGTGCCGGTGCTGGTGGACTTCTGGGCCACCTGGTGCGGCCCCTGCAAGACGCTCGGCCCCATCCTCGAGAAGCTGGCCGCCGAGTACCACGGCGCCTTCCTGCTGGCCAAGGTCGATGTGGACAAGGAGCAGCAGCTCGCCGGCTATTTCCAGATCCGCTCCGTGCCGACGGTGATGCTGCTCAAGGGCGGCCAGATCGTCGACGGCTTCCCCGGCGCGCTGCCGGAGGGGCAGCTCAAGCAGTTTCTCGCCCAGCACGGCATCACGCCGGCCGAGCCCGCAGCCGAGGAGTCGGCCGCCGAAGCGCCGCCGATCGACCCGGAAGCCGAGGTGATCCGTCTGCGCCACGCCGTGGCCGAGGCCCCCGACGACGGCGCGCTGAAGCTCGACCTCGTGCTGGCCCTGCTGAAGGTGGGCGCCGCCGCCGAGGCGGAAACCCTGCTCGACGCCCTGCCCGCGAACCTCGCCACCGACGACCGGGCCGTGAAGGCCCGCGCGCGGCTGGGTTTCGCCGCGCTGCTGAAGGACGCGCCGCCGGCCGTGGTGCTGGAGCAGGCCATCGCCGCGAACCCCGACGACCTGCGGGCCCGCCACCTGCTGGGCGCGCGCTGCATCGTTGAAGGTGAGTCGGAAGCCGGTCTCGCCCAGTTCCTGGAGATGCTCAAGCGCAACCGGGCCTACGAGGACGGCCTGCCGAAGAAGGCGCTTATCGACGCCTTCCGCGTGGTCGAGGACGAGGACCTGGTCGGCGCCTACCGCCGCAAAATGGCCTCCGTGCTGTTCTGAGCCAACCGTACGCCAGCGTATGGCATGATGCGGGACCCGTTCCTCGCACCCTCCACCCATGCCGCCACGCCTGCTCCGCCACCTCTTCAACGTTTGGCCGCCCTTCCTGTTGTCGGGCATCCACGTCACGCATCTGGGGGCCGACTGGCGCAGCGCCGAGGTCGAGCTGCGGATGCGGCCCTGGAACCGCAACTACGTCGGCACCCATTTCGGCGGCTCGCTGTTCGCGATGACCGACCCGTTCTGGATGATCCTCGCCCTGCGCGCCCTGGGCGATGATTACGTGGTCTGGGACAAGGCGGGCGAGATCGAGTTCGTGAAGCCCGGGCGCGGCACCGTGCGCTGCCGCTTCGACCTGACCGATGCGATCCTCTCGGACTTGCGCGCGGCCGCCGCGGGCGGGGAGAAGGTGCTGCGCTGGCTGGACTGCCCGGTCATCGATGCCGAGGGCGACGTGGTCGCCCGCGTGCGCAAGCAGCTCTACGTGCGACTGAAGCCGCGCGCCCGGCCGGAGGTTGGCGGGGAACGTGACGGCCTTCACAGCCCGTCGAAACCCAGCGGCCCCTCCGCCTGATCGACGCGGATCGCGGCCCATTGTCCGCTGGACAGGCTCTGGACGACGCGCGAAGCTGGCCGCCCGCACCCCCCGCCGATTCCGTCGACCATGGCCATCCTGCGCTTCACGCCGTCGCCCGACGAGGAGATGTCGCCGGAGGAACTGTCGGCCCTGCTCACCTCGATGATGCCGGACATCCCCGGCTACCGGGTGATGCGGCGGATCGGCAAGGGCGGCATGAGCTTCGTCTATCTCGCCGTGCAGGAATCGCTAGACCGCCAGGTCGCGATCAAGATCACCGCGCCGGAGATCCTCCGTGACGAGATCAGCAAGCAGCGCTTCGAGCAGGAAGCCCGGACGATCGCGAAGCTGGAGCATCCGTGCATCGTCGGCATCTACGAGGTGGGCCGCTCGCCGCAGGGGCTGATGTATTACGTGATGCCCTACCTCTCGAAGGGGCATCTCGGCCAGCGCGACCTGCGCAACGACGAGCCGCGGATCATCGCCGTGCTGCGCTCGCTGCTGTCGGCGCTCGGCTATGCGCATACGCGCGGCATCGTGCACCGCGACGTCAAGGCGGAGAACGTGCTGTTCGACAACGCCGACCGCCCGGTACTGGCGGATTTCGGCATCGCGCTGCCGTTCCGCAGCTCGACGCGGATCACCAACGTCGGCTTCGCCGTCGGCAGCGCAGCCTACATGGCGCCGGAGCAGGCCCGCGGCGACAACGTCGATGGCCGCGCCGACCTCTACGCCGTCGGCGTACTGGCCTACGAGATGGTCACCGGCCACCTGCCGTTCCAGGCCAATGACGCGCTGGCGCTGGCGGTGATGCACGCCCACGACCCGATTCCGCCGCTGCCGAGCAACCGCCGGCATTGGCAGCCCTTTATCTCGCTCGCGATGGCGAAGACGAAGGAGCAACGTTTCCGCAACGCCGAGCAGATGCTCAGCGCGCTCGACGAGCTCGAGCGCCGGCAACGCCTGGGCGCCGGCGCCACGCCCGCCGCCACGCCGCCCGAGCTCGCGTCGCCCGCCATGGGGCGAAGCACCGGCGAAGCGCCGGCCACCGCGCGCCCGCTGGGGCGTTGGGTGGGCATCACCGCGACGGCACTCGCCCTCGTGGGCGGCGCCGCCTGGTGGACGGCGTCACGCGACAGCGCGCCCGACTTCCTGACCATCGACAGCAGCACGCCGACGCTCGTCGACGACCCCATTGGCTCCGTGGCCGTCGCCGCGGGCGCGGCGCCGGCGCCGGGCGCATCCGCGTCGCCCACGGCGACGCGTCCTGCCGACGGCGAGACGACAGAAGATGATCGCGCCGCAGACCCGGCCGCCGCGCCCTCAGCCGTCCCGCCGGCCGCCATGGCCTTCCTCTCGCAAGCGCTGCCCTACGACCCGCGGGTTCCGGCCGCCCGCGAGCTCGCGGCCGCCCAGCGGCAGATCACCCGGCTGCGCCTGTCCACGCCGGCCGGGGACAACGCCGTGGAATCCCTGCTCGCGGCGCGCAGCCTCGCACCGCGCGACCCGGCCTTGCCCGGGCTGGAGGCGGCCCTGGTCGGGGCCTTCGGCACACAGATCGACAAGGCGCTCGATGCCGGCGACGGCGCCAATGCCGCCGCGCTCTGGCAGCGCGCTCAGCGCTTCGTCGAGCAGGCCGGCATCGGCGAGAGCCCGGCCTGGCGGAGCCTCGTCGACGCCCGCGCCACCGCGATCGAACGCCGCCTGAGTGACGCGGCGACGCGGCGGAGCGCGCGCGAATTGAAGCGCGCCACCGATGAGATCGCGCTGTACGGTCTCGACGAGACCCGTTTCGCCGACGCCATCCGCGCCGCGCGCCTGGCCCTGCTGCCGCGCCCTGGCGCCCGTCTCGACGGCAGCGGGCCCGCGATGCGCCTGATCACCGCGCCGAGCGAGGCGCGGCCGGGCCTCGCGGCGATGGAAACCGAAGTGACGCGCGGGGACTTCCTCGCTTTCGTGCAGGCCACCGGCCGGCCGGTATCGCGGTGCCGCGGAGGCTTCCTCGAGCGCCGCACGTGGAGCGACCCCGGCTTCGCGCAGACCGCGCGCGACCCCGCCGTCTGCGTCACCGCCGCCGATGCCGACGCCTACGCGCAATGGCGCGGGCAGCGTGACGGCGTGCGTTATCGCTTGCCCACCGCGCGCGAGTGGGGCCAGTTGAGCCAAGGGGCCGCCGGCGACTGCGCCGGCACCCGGCTGGATTGCGACCGCCGCGAGGGCACGGTGCCGGTGGGCGCAGGCAAGGCCTCGACGCTGGGTCTCGTCGACATCGGCGGCAACGTCCGCGAATGGTTGTCCGGCGGACGGCAGACCGCCGGCGCCGGCTGGCGCACGAACGCCGCCCAGGCCCGGGCCGGCGCGACGCAGGCGGTGAACGACGAGCGCGGCCAGGACGACCTCGGGTTCCGCCTCGTGCGCGAGGTTTCCCTGGATGAATTGCTCGACGCTTCGCCGCGCCGTCCACGCTGAGCCCGCTACGATGGCGGCATGCGCAATCTCCGCACCTGGTTCCTCACCGGCCTGCTGACCCTGCTGCCGCTCTGGTTGGCCTGGCTGGTGGTCAGCGTCGTCTTCACCCTGCTGTCCGACCTCTCGCGCCCCTGGGTGGGGCCGCTGCTGACCGGTTTGGCCGGTGCACAGCCCGAGCTGTTCGGTTGGGCCGCCCACCCGTGGGTGCTGCCGGTCGTGGCCCTGGTGGGCACCCTGCTCATCATCGTCGGCGTCGGTGCCCTGACCCGTCGCGTCGTCGGCCAGACCCTGCTGCGCTGGACCGAAGGCCTGATCGCGCGCGTGCCGCTCGTCAACGTCATCTACTCCAGCGCCCGCAAGCTGCTCGACCTGCTGCAGCATCCGCCGGGCGGCGGCGCCCAGCGCGTGGTGTTGATCGACTTCCCGCACCGCGACATGAAGGCCGTCGGCTTCGTCACCCGCACGCTGCGCGAGGAAGGCACCGGCCGCGAGCTCGCGGCCGTGTACGTGCCGACCACGCCGAACCCGACCTCGGGCTACCTCGAGATCGTGCCGGTCGACCGCCTGACGCCGACGCAGTGGAGCTTCGACGAGGCGATGGCCTTCATCATTTCCGGGGGCGCCGTGGCACCGAAGGAAGTACCGTTCGAGGGACCGCGCCCGTGACCGTGCTCGACGACCGCGCCACGCGGCTTTTCCTCGTTCTCGCGGCGTTCTTCGCCGTCAACGCCGTGCTCGCCAACCTGATCGGCGTGAAGATCTTCGCCCTCGAGGACACGCTGGGCGTCGCGCCCTTCGAGTGGTCGCTGTTCGGCCAGAGCGGCTCGCTGTCGTTCACCGCGGGCGTGCTGGTATGGCCGCTGATCTTCGTGCTCACCGACCTCGTCAACGAGTTCTACGGCTGGCGCGGCGTTCGCTTCATCAGCCTGCTGTCGGTCGGCCTGATCCTCTACGGCTTCGCCTTCGCCTACGCGGCGATCGCGCTGGTACCGGCGGACTGGTGGGTCGGCGCCGCGCAGGCCAACGGCGTGCCGGACCAGCAGGCGGCGTTCGCGGCGATCTTCGGACAAGGCCTTTGGCTGATCGTCGGGTCGACGGTGGCGTTCCTGGTCGGCCAGCTGATCGACGTCGCGGTGTTCGTGCGCATCCGCCGGATGACCGGCGAGCGCTCGGTATGGCTTCGCGCCACCGGCTCGACGGCCGTCTCGCAGCTCATCGACAGCTTCGTCGTGCTCTACATCGGCTTCGTGATCGGCCCGCAGGCCTGGCCGACCTCGCTGTGGCTGGCGGTGGGCACGGTGAACTACGGCTACAAGGTCGCGGCGGCGATCGCACTGATCCCGCTGATCTATCTCGCGCGCCGCGCCTTCACCGCGTGGCTCGGTCGCGAACGCGCCGAGCAGCTGCGGATGGCCGCCGCACAGGGCTGAGCCGTGCGCGCCTCGCGCATTGGTGAACGACCCAAGCCGCGCAAGCGCACCCTCACCCTGAACGCCGGGTTCTTCGTCGGCGTCGGCCTGGTGCTGGCCTTGGCGTGGTGGGTCCACGGCGACGAGCCGCCGGGCCTGCGAGGCGAGCCCGATTTCTCGCCGTTGCGCGGCGCGCCCTTCCTGGTGGTGTACGGCGCATCGTCCTGCGAGGCGTGCGTGGCGCAATGGCGGGCGCTCCGCCCGAGCTTGCCGCGCGACCTGCGGGTGGTGCATCTGCTCACCCGCGAGGCCGACGGGCCGGTGGCGGACGACGCGGCGCTCGCGGCCTGGGCCGCGCGCCTGCGCGTGCCACCGACCGACGTCCTGCCCGCGGACCTCACGCGCACCACGCTGCCCGCCGTCGTGCTGCGCAACGAGCGCGCGCGATGGCGCTTCGAGCACGCCGGCCCGTGGAACGCCGAAGCCCGCGCGCGGCTCGATCGGGCCTTGCGGCTGGAAGGGGCACGGCCACCGGCGTCACCGTGACCTCAGGCCCATGCGGCCGTCTTCACACCGGCGGAAGCTCGGGGTTCCCCGACCTTCCGTGTCGACCGCTGCCGGAGTTTCCCGCCATGCCCTTGCGCCCGCTCTCCCTCGCCCTCGCGATCAGCCTCGCCGTCGGCCTGCCCGCCCTTGCCCACGCGCAGTCGACACCCGCGGCACCGGCGACCACGGCGGCCAGCGAGGCCGTGCAGCCCGCCGATGCCGCCGCCGATGCGCTGTTCGCCGAGTACTGGGAAGCCTCGCTGAAGCTCTCCCCGCTGCGCGCCACCTTCGTCGGCGACGCCCGCTACAACGACCAGCTGCCCGACCTCTTCAGTGCGGAAAGCCGCGCCGAAGCCTCGGCCTTCAACAAGGCCTGGCTGGCCCGCGTCGAAGCCCTCGACCTCGACGCCCTCTCGCCGCAACGGCGCTTGAGCGCGGAGATCCTGCTGCGCGAACTGAAACTGGAGATCGAGGGCGAGCGCTTCCCGAGCTGGCAGCAGCCGCTCGACCAGTTCCGCAACGTCGCTGCGTTGTTCGCGCAGCTCGGCTCGGGCACCAACGCCCAGCCGTTCAAGACCGTGCAGGACTACGACAACTGGCTGAAGCGCGCCTCGCGCCTGCCGGTGCTGTTCACCACCATGCAGGGCAACATGCGCGAAGGCATGGCCAGCGGCGTGGTGCAGCCGCGCGTGCTGATGCAGAAGGTGATCCCGCAGCTCGACGCGCTGATCAAGGACAAGCCCGAGGACACGCTGTTCTGGCGCCCCATCGCCAACCTGCCGGCCGACATGCCCGCCGCGGAGAAGGCGCGCCTCACGGCCGCCTACCGCACGCTGATCGACGAGCAGCTGATGCCGGCCTACCGCGAGCTGCGCCGCTTCGTCGCCGAGGAATACCTGCCGAAGACCCGCGACACGGTCGCGATTTCGGCACTGCCGGACGGCGAGGCCTGGTACGCCTACCTCGCCAAGGTGCAGACGACGACCGACCTCACGCCGGCGCAGATCCACGACATCGGCCTCGCCGAAGTGGCGCGCATCCAGGGCGAGATGCATGACGTGATGAAGCAGATGGGCTTCGAAGGCAGCCTGCAGGACTTCTTCGTGCACATGACGACGGCGAAGGCGTACGAGTACCCGACCGAAGAGGCGCTGCTCGCCGACTACAACTCCCTGCGCGAGCGCATCGACGTGCGCGCCAAGGAACTGTTCTCGCTGGTCCCGAAGGCCGGCTTCGAGATCCGCCCGGTGGAAGCCTTCCGCGCCGCCTCGGCAGCCGGCGGCAGCTACCAGGGCCCGAGCCAGGACGGCACGCGCCCGGGCGTGTTCTACGTGAACACTTACGACCTGCCGAGCCGCAAGAACTGGGACCGCGACGCGCTGTACCTGCATGAAGCCGTGCCCGGCCACCACTTCCAGATCGCGCTGCAGCAGGAACTGACCGACCTGCCGATGTTCCGCCGCTTCGGCGGCGAGACGGCCTTCGCCGAGGGTTGGGGCCTGTACGCCGAGTCGCTGGGCAAGGAGCTCGGCGCCTACGACACGCCGCAGCAGTACTTCGGCCGCCTGCAGGCCGAGATCTGGCGCGCCATCCGCCTCGTCGTCGACACCGGCCTGCACAGCAAGGGCTGGACCCGCGAGCAGGTCATCGCCTACATGAAGGCGAACTCGGCGACGACCGACACCGAGGCCGTCTCCGAAGCCGAACGCTACATCGCCATCCCGGGCCAGGCCTTGGCCTACAAGATCGGCGAACTGAAGATCCTCGAGCTCCGCGCGCGCGCGGAAGAAGCGCTGGGCGACCGCTTCGACATCAAGGCCTTCCATGCCGAAGTGCTGGAAGACGGCTCACTGCCGCTCTCGGTGCTGGAGGCGAAGCTCGACCGCTTCATCGCGGCGCGCAAGGGCTGAGTCGGCTTGGGTCGACTGGAGGGCAAGGTGTGCCTGGTCACCGGTGCCGCGCGCGGCATCGGTGCCGCCATCGCCCGCGCCTTCCTGGCGGAAGGGGCGGTGGTCTGGCTGACCGACGTGCGCGACGACGAGGGCCGCACCCTCGCCGCCGCGCTTGGAGCAGGCACGCGCTATGGCCGCCTCGACGTGCGCGAGGAGGCGGATTGGGCCGCGGTCGTGGCCGCGCTGCTCGCCGCGCACTCCCGCCTCGACGTGCTGGTGAACAACGCGGGCATCACCGGCTTCGAAGAAAGCAGCGCACCGCAGGATCCCTGCCAGGCCTCGCTGGCCGACTGGCAGCGCGTGCACCGCACCACGCTGGACGGCGTGTTCCTCGGCTGCCGCGAGGCCCTGCGGGCGATGCGTCCCGCTGGGCGTGGAAGCATCATCAACATCGGTTCGCGCTCCGGCGTGGTGGGCATCCCGGGGGCCGCCGCCTACGCGTCGGCCAAGGGCGCCGTCCGCAACCACACCCGCAGCGTGGCGTTGTGGGCTGCCGAGCAGGGCACGGCCATCCGCTGCAACGTCATCCAGCCCGCCGCGGTGCTCACGCCGATGTGGGAGCCGATGCTCGGCGACGGCCCGGACCGCGAGGCGCGCATGGCGGCCTTCGTGGCCGACACCCCGCTTCGCCGTTTCGGGCAGGCGGAGGAAGTCGCGGCGCTCGCCGTCCTGCTGGCCTCCGATGAAGCCACGTACATCACCGGTGCCGAATTCAATGTCGACGGCGGTCTGCTGGCCGGGGCCGCTGCGGCCCCCACGCGCGAGGACGCGTGAGCCGGCCGCGCCTTGCCATCGTGGTGTTCGACGAGGTCGAGGTGCTCGACTTCGCCGGGCCCTTCGAGGTGTTCTCGGCGTTGCGCCTCGACGAAGCCACGCGCCGCGAATCCGCGTCGCCGTACGAGGTGATCGTGGCCGGGGTCCGCCCCGGCCTCGTGCACTGCCGCGGCGGGCTGAAGGTGCAACCCGACACGACGATCGCCGAACTCGACCCGGCCTCACTCGACACGCTCCTCGTGCCCGGAGGCTACGGCGTGCGGCCGCTGCTGCAGGACGCCACCTTCCTCGCTTGGCTTCGCCGGGCTGCGCCGCAGCCGCGCCGGTTGGCGTCGGTGTGCACGGGCAGCCTTCTGCTGGCGGAAGCCGGGCAACTTGATGGCGTGCGGGCCACCACGCACTGGAAGAGCCTCGACTGGATGGCGCGGGACTGGCCGTCGGTGCAGGTGCAGCGCGAACGGCACTGGGTGATCGATGGGCGCATCGCCAGCTCGGCGGGCATCAGCGCCGGCATCGACCTCGCGCTGAAGCTCATCGAAGCCGATTTCGGCGAGGCGCTCGCGCGCGCCACCGCGGCGCACATGGAATACCCGTGGCCGGAAAGCGACGCGCGGCGCCTTCCCGAAGCTTGAACGCGTCGTGGGCGTGATTGCCCGGAGCGTCGCGGCGTGGCAGCGTTCCAAAGACCTCGGAACCCCCGGCCCATGACCCAGACCCCCACGCCCGCCGCCAGTGACACCGGCGACACGCTGCCCAAGCGCACCACCCCGACCTGGGAAATGGAGATCCTGCTCTCCGGCGCGACCGTGTTCGCGCTGTTCCAGGCCTATGCCGAACTCAACGTCGCGGTGTTCTGGCTGATCGAGCGGCTGCCGAGGGAACTGGGCGGCATCCTCAGCCCGCTGGGCCTGTACGTGCAGGGCGGCGTTCTTGGGCTCGCGCTCGGCTTCCTCGCCCACTTGCTGCTGCGCGCCGCCTGGGTGTCACTGGTCGGGCTGCGGTCGGTGGATCCGGAAGGCCAGTTGCGCCACAACCAGAACCTCGGCCCAGGACAACGCACCCTGCTCGGCGAAGCCCTCGATGCGCTGCCACAGCGCATCGCGGCGCTCGACGACGCGGCGACGCTCGTCTTCGGCGCCGCACTGGGACTGGCCAAGATGATGGCCGGGCTGACCTTGACCCTGGGCGCGATCTTCCTCGTGGCCTATGCGCTGGCGATGGGCCTCGGACTCGACGAACACGTCAGCACCCTGTGCTTCGTTTTCCTCGGGGCATTCATGCTGCCCCTGATGCTGGCCACCCTGCTCGACAACCACGCCGGCAAGCATGGACGCCCGGCGCACCGCGCGGTGGTTCGTGTCCTGCGGGTTTACGCGGCCCTGGGATTCACCGCCGATCGGAACCTGGGCACCACGATGGCGACGTATCGCGTCGCCGGCGCGAAGCGCGGCTGGCGGGCACAGGTCGCCATCGCCGCGCTCGTGTCGGTGGTCGTGCTGATGGCCTTGCTGCTGCCCGTGCTGCAGAACCGTGGCCTCGGCCCGCTATTGGACGGGGATTTCCCACGTCTGGATGCCGGCGACACGGGCACGCTGCGCGCCTCGCACTACCTCGACCGCCAGCGTGCGGGCGACCTGCAGCATGCGCCGTCGCTCCCCAGCGACGTGCTCACCGGCCCCTACGCGAAGCTCTGGATTCCCTACGTACCGGAGTGGCACGACGCCGCGCTGGCGCGCTGCGCGCCAAAAGAACGCAGCGATTGGCGGGCCGATTTCGCGAAAAGCCGCGCCGTGCTCGACTGCCTCGCCGCCACGCAGCCCATCCGACTGGACGGACGCCCTGTCGATGCCCCGTGGTGGTGGAGCGAGGATGCCCGGCACGATCGCCGGGGCTTCCAGGTGATGATCGACGTGCGGGCTAAACGCACCGGGCCCTTCCTGCTCGAGATCGACCAGCCCGAATCGCAGCGGAAGCTCGACGACAACGCCACGGGCGACGACGACCTCCCGTGGCGCATCCCGTTCTGGCGCTGAGGGCCTCTCGCGCGGCTCAGGGCGCCATGGCGGCGCGCGCGGCCGCGTAGCGCCGGTTCACTTCGTTCCAGTTCACCACGTCCCACCAGGCCGCGATGTAGTCGCCGCGGACGTTGCGGTACTTCAGGTAGTAGGCGTGTTCCCACACGTCGAGGCCCAACACCGGCGTGCCGCG
>JAIXTZ010000209.1 GCA_027483745.1 Lysobacteraceae bacterium | reverse complement strand
CTGGTCGGCCTCGTGCCGGGCATGCCCAACGTCGCCTTTTTGACGTTCGCGGCGGGCCTCGGCTACCTCGCGTGGATGCTCTACCAGCGCGAGCAGGCCGAGCAGGCGCGGGTGGCCGATGTCGAAGCCCGCAAGCTGATGGCCACGCAGACGCCGGGCGGCGCGCCGGCCGAGCTGAGCTGGGACGAAGTGCGCCCGATCGATGCGCTCGGCCTCGAGGTCGGCTTCCGGTTGATCCCGCTGGTCGACAAGGCGCAGGGCGGCGACCTGATGGCGCGCATCAAGGCCATCCGCCGCAAGCAGACGCAGGACCTCGGCTTCCTCGTGCCGGCGGTGCACATCCGCGACAACCTCGACCTGCCGCCCAACCAGTACCGCGTGGTGATCCATGGCGTGCCGGTGGCCAGCGGCGAGGTCTACCCGGACCGCGACATGGCCCTGAACCCCGGGCAGGTCTTCGGTGAATTGCAGGGCATCGCCGGCCGCGACCCGGCCTTCGGCCTCGACTCGGTGTGGATCCAGCCGGCGCAGCGCGCGCAGGCCGAATCGCTGGGCTACACGGTGGTCGATCCGGCCACCGTCATCGCCACCCACCTCTCCCATCTGGTGCGCGAGCACGCCAGCGAGCTGCTCGGCCACGAGGAAGCCCAGGCGCTCCTCGATACCTTGAAGAAAGCCGCGCCCAAGCTGATCGAGGACCTCACGCCCAAGACCTTGCCGCTGGCCGTCGTGGTGCGCGTGCTGCAGAACCTGCTGGCCGAGAAGGTGCCGGTGCGGCAGATCCGGCAGATCGCCGAAGCGCTCATCGAGCACGGCGCCACCACGTCCGATCCGGCCGCGCTGACCGCCGCGGTGCGCAACGCGCTGGGTCGCTTCATCGTGCAGGAGATCAACGGCATGAACCCCGAGCTGCCGGTCTACACGCTGGCGCCACCGCTGGAACGCATCTTGCAGGACTCGGTGAACGGGAACACCGCAGCACTCGAACCGAACCTGGCCGAGCGCCTGCACCAGAGCCTCGCCGACTGCGTGCAGCGGCAGGACGCCCGCGGCGAACCCTCGGTGCTGCTGGTGCCGGGCGGGGTGCGCGGGGTGCTCTCGCGGATGTTCCGGCACGGGGTGCCGTCGTTGCAGGTGCTGGCCTACAGCGAGATCCCCGAAGACAAACGGCTGAAGCTGGTCGGTTCGATCGGTTGAAGCCTCGAAACAACGGTTGCGGTTAGCAGGATTCGGAGAGAGCCACCATGAAGATCAAGCGCTTCGTTGCCCCGGACATGAGGACGGTGCTGCGCATGGTCCGCGAGGAGCAGGGGGCCGACGCGGTCATCCTCTCGAACCGCCCGGTGCCGGGCGGCATCGAGGTGGTGGCCGCCACCGACTACGACGAACAGCTGGCGCAGGACGCCCTGAAGTCCCTGCTGCCACAGAAGCCCGCCACCGCGCTCGACCACGCGCGCGACACCGACATCGGCCTGCCGGCGCAGTTGGCGGGGGCCCTTCGCTCCGCAGTGCCGCCGCCGGTGGTGGACGAGCGCCCGGGCCTGATCCCCGAAGCGCTGGTCAAAGCCATCGCCGCGAAGTCGGCCGCACCCGCCGCCGCGGCCGCTCCACCGCCCAGCGCCGGAAAGCGCGCCGATTTCTCCGCCTTCCTCGCCGAGGCCAAGGAGCGCATCGCCCGTTCGGCGTCGTCCGAGATGCCGCCGACCGAACCGGCCCGTCCGGCTCCGGCTCCGGCGCCGCGCGCGCCGGCCGCGTCCTTCATGGACCCCGAGCCGGTCGCCACCCCGTCCTCGGCCGCGCTCGACGCCCAGGCCCGCGCCACCCACCGCGAAGCCGAAGCCGTCGCCCGTCGTTCGGCGCCGCGCGCCGTGCGCATCTCGCCCTGGGACGAAGACCCGAGCCTCGTCCAGGTGCGCGCCGAGCTCATCGAGATGCGCGAGATGATGGAGCGCGAGATGCAGCGCATGACCGGTGAGCGCCTGCGCGGCAGCCCGGCGCGTGCCTTCGCCCTCGATGCCCTGGCCAGCTACGGCTGCGAGGATGCGCTGGCCCGCGAGGTCGCCGCCAAGATCCCCGCCGAGGCCGACCCGGCCCGCGCCCGCGGCCTGATGCTGGGCCAGCTGGCCCACCTGTTGCCGGTCGCGACCTTCGATCCGCTGCGCACGCCCGGCGTGGTGGCGCTGGTCGGTCCGACGGGGGCCGGCAAGACGACGACCCTCGCCAAGCTGGCCGCCCGCTATGCGGCCGAGCACGGCCCGCGCGATGTCGCCCTGATCACCACCGACACCCAGCGCCCCGGCGGGCGCGAGCAGCTGCACGCCTACGGCCGGCAGTTCGGCCTCACCGTGGTCGAGGCCGGCAGCGAGGAGGCCCTGCACGAGGCCCTGCACCGCCTGCGCGACTACCCGCTGGTACTGGTGGACACCGCCGGCCACGGCCAGCGCGACCGCGCCATGGTCGGGCAGCTGAACTGGTTGCGTCACGCCGGCAAGGTGCGGACGATGCTGGTCATGCCCGCGAATGCCCATAGCGCCGACCTGGATGAAGTCATCCGTCGCTTCGGCTTCGTCGCGCCCGAGGCCGCCATCCTCACCAAGCTCGACGAGACCGGCCGCCTCGGCGCCGCGCTCTCGGTGCTGGTGCGCCACCAGCTGCCGCTCGCCTACACCACCGACGGCCAGCACGTGCCCGACGACCTCAGCACCGCCGAAGCCAGCCGCCTCGTGCTGAAGCTGGAGGAGCTGCGCCGCGCCGGCGACCGCCCGACGGAGGACGCCGATGCCGCCTGAGGCCACGCCGGCCCCGGTCCGTGTCCTCACCGTCGCCTCCGGCAAGGGCGGCGTGGGCAAGACCAATGTCTCGGTGAACCTCGCCACGGCGCTGGCCGCGCTCGGCGAGAAGGTCATGCTGCTCGACGCCGATTTCGGCCTCGCCAACGTCGACGTGCTGCTCGGCCTCACACCGAAACAGACGCTCGCCGACGTCGTCGCCGGCCGCGCCACGCTGGCCGACGTGATCCTGCCGGGGCCGCGCGGGCTGCAGATCGTGCCGTCGTCCTCCGGCAAGCGGCACATGGCCGAGATGACGCCGCAGCAGCACGCCGGCATCGTGCAGGCGGTCTCCGCCTTCGACGGCCCGCTCGATACCCTGATCGTCGACACCGCCGCCGGCATCAACGATGCGGTGCTCACGTTCTGCCAGGCCGCCCAGGAAGTGCTGGTGGTGGTCTGCGACGAGCCGGCCTCGATCACCGACGCCTACGCCCTGGTGAAGGTGCTGTGCCGCGAGCGCGGCATCCAGCGGGTGCACGTCATCGCCAACATGGTGCGCAGCCCGGTCGAGGGCCGTGCCTTGTACGACAAGCTGGCCCGGGTGGTCGAGAAGTTCCTGCCCGAGGCCTCGCTGGCCTACCTCGGCGCCATCCCGCAGGACGACGCCCTGCGCCGCGCGGTTCAAAAACAGAAACCCGTTGTCGAGGCCTTCCCCTCGGCCCAGGCCTCGGCCGCCTTCCGCGAGCTCGCCACCCGCATCCACCGCTGGGCCCGTGCCACCACGCCGCGAGGACATATCGAGTTCTTCGTCGAGCGTATGCTGGAGGCCGGAGGTGCCCGCGCATGATCGCTCCCGCCGCCCAGTACCGAGCCGTGCAGCGCAGCGCCTCCGTCGAGGTGGTCGAGCGCCATGCCGACCTGGTGCGGCGCATCGCCCACCATCTGGCCGCCCGCCTGCCGGCCAGCGTCGAGGTCGATGACCTCGTGCAGGCCGGGATGCTGGGCCTGATCGAGGCGGCCCGGAACTTCGACAGCGACCAGGGCGCGAGCTTCGAGACCTACGCCTCGATCCGCATCCGCGGCGCGATGATCGATGAGATCCGCAAGGGCGACTGGACCCCGCGGTCGGTGCACCGGCGCAGCCGCGAGGCCGCCGAAGTGACCCGCCAGATCGAACAGAGCGCCGGCCGCGCCGCCACCGGCGCCGAGATCGCCCAGGCCTTGGGCCTCGCCCCGGAGGAGTACGCCCGCCTGCTCGAGGACGCCGTCTCGGGCCAGGTGCTGAGCCTCGACTCGCACATCGACGACCACGGCGAGCCCAACGTCGCCGCCGGGGCCGCCTATTCCCCCGAGCGCCGCCTGCAGGCCACCGAGTTCCGCCACGCGCTGGCCGCGGCCATCGGCCAGCTGCCCGAACGCGAGCAGCTCGTGCTTTCCCTGTACTACGAGCAGGAGATGAACCTCCGCGAGGTCGGCGCCGTGCTCGGCGTCTCGGAATCGCGGGTCTGCCAGATCCACGGCCAGGCCATGCTGCGCCTGCGCAGCCGTTTAGGAGAGTTCGGTTCTGCCGATAACGACACGGAGGACGTCGGCTAGCCCGGACTACACTCGCCCGGCCGACGGCTGGGCGACCCCGCGAGGGGGCGCACCACCGCACCGACTCCGCACCTTTCCTTCCGAGGCACCGCTGTGAACAAGAACATGCGCATCCTGGTCGTGGACGACTTCTCGACGATGCGACGCATCGTCAAGAACCTGCTCGCCGACCTGGGCTTCACCAACACCGCCGAGGCCGAAGACGGCGGCGCGGCCTACACCATCCTCAAGCAGGGCGGTTTCGACTTCGTCGTGACCGACTGGAACATGCCCGGCACCACCGGCATCGAGCTGCTGAAGATGATCCGCGCCGACGAGAAGCTGAAGACCCTGCCGGTGCTGATGGTCACCGCCGAATCGAAGCGCGAGCAGATCATCGAGGCCGCGCAGGCCGGGGTGAACGGCTACATCATCAAGCCCTTCACCGCGGCGACGCTGAAGGAGAAGCTCGACAAGATCTTCGAACGCCTGGGCAGCGCCGCATGACCGACCCGGCGCGCAACGCGGAAATCACCGCCCACCTGCGCGCCGCGTTGGCCGCGATCAGCGACGCCGACGACGCCAGCCTGAAGGCCGAACTGGGCGCCATCGTCCAGTGGCAGGAGCAGCCCTTGATGCAGGGGCTCGCCAAGCTGAGCCAGAGCCTCGGCGAGGCGCTCGGCGAGATTCCCGCCGTCGACGCCGCCGTGGGCGAACTGCCCGACGCCTGCGCCCGCCTCGACCACGTCGTGGCGATGACCGAGCAGGCCACCAACCGCACCCTCGACCTCGTCGAGGACTCGCAGAAGCTGATGGAAAAGCTGCTGGTCCCCAGCGCCGACCACGAGGCCCTGCTGCGCGAACT
>JAIXTZ010000194.1 GCA_027483745.1 Lysobacteraceae bacterium | reverse complement strand
TGCTTCTTGATCCAGCGGTAGATGGCCGCGAAATCGTCCTGGTGGCCGCGCATCTGCTCGGAGCGGTAGTCGTCGACGCAGCGCCCGAGCGCCGCGAGCAGCACGTAGGCCTGCGAATCGCGCAGCTGGGCCACCAGCGGGTACGGCCAAGACTGCAGTTGCTCGATCGCCTGCTGGCTCACCGAGGTCCAGGCCTTGACGCGGTTTGCGACGAGGCCGACAGGCAGCTTGCCCTTCTTGACGCGTGGCAGCTGCGCCAGCGTGTTCAGGAAGGGCACGGTGGCTTCGAGGTCGATGGCGGAAGGCAGCACCGGCACCAGCACGGCATCGGCGATCTCGAGGAAGGGCTCGAGGTCGTCGGCCATCGCCCCGGCCGGGGCGTCGATGACGACGCGCTCGGCGTCCTCGGGCAGGTGTTTGCGGAAGGCGCGGGAATGGCCGTTGATGGGCAGCACCGCGGCGTCCATGTCGGCGCGCTTCTCGCACCATCGGGTGGACGAGGCCTGCGGGTCGGCATCGACCAGCACCGTGGCCTTGCCGCTGACGGCGAAGTGCCCCGCGATTTGGGTGGAAAGCGTGGTTTTGCCGGCACCGCCCTTGGAGCTGGCCACGAGAATCGTCTGCATGCGCATGCTTCCCTACCGGACCTGCCGCGGACTGTAGCAAGGCCGCGCGGCCCGTACACTCCAATGCTGACGTCCCCTCGCCCCGCCCACGGAATGCCCACCCACGACCTCAAGGACCTGGCCGCGCTGGTGCGCGCCGGAACGCCGCTCATCCTCATCGAGACGCCGGAAGAGCCGCGCGTGGTGGAGCTGTTCCGCGGGCTGCTGGCCGAACTGTTCCGCCCGCTGTACCGCTGGACGATCACCACCGGCCTCGTGCGCCTCGACCTCGACCTGGAACAGGAAGAGCGCGGCGGCTCGGACGCCAGCAGCGCCCTGCGGGCGATGGCTGGCCACACCCAGCGCGGGCTGTACCTGCTGCTCGATTTCCACCCCTACCTTGGCTACGCCAGCCACCAGCGCCAGCTGCGCGAGCTGATGCAGGCCGAAAACGGCGTGCAGCACACGATCGTGATGGTGGGCGGCAAGATCGAACTGCCGCCGGAGCTGGAATCCCGCGCCGTGCGCTTCAGCTTGCGCCTGCCGGACGAGAAGGCGCTGCGGAAGATGGTGCGCGACGAGCTGCTGGCCTACGCCAAGGAACACGGCGGCAAGCGCGTGGTGGTCGACCCGCAGGCCGAGGTCGCGCTGGTGCGCAACATCCGAGGCCTCACGATGGTGGACGCGCAGCGCATCGTCCGCCAGCTGATCTTCGACGACGGCGTGCTGGACGCCAGCGACCTGCCGCGGCTCGGCAAGCTCAAGTTCGAACTGCTGAACAAGGGCGGCACCCTGCAGTACGAGCCCGACACCACGAAGTTCGGCGACGTGGCGGGCCTGCGCAAGCTCAAGCGCTGGGTCGAACAGCGCGGTGCCGGATTGCGCGGCGAGCCATTGCCGCCGGGGCTGGACTCCCCGCGCGGCATCCTGCTGCTTGGCGTGCAGGGCTGCGGCAAGAGCCTCGCCGCGAAGGCGGTGGCCGGCGGCTTCGGCGTGCCCCTGCTGCGCCTCGACTTCGGCGCGCTCTACAACAAGTACCATGGCGAGACCGAGCGCAACCTGCGCGAGTCGCTGGCCTCGGCCGAGCAGCTGTCGCCCTGCGTCGTGTGGATCGACGAGATCGAGAAGGGCCTCGCGGCCTCCACCAGCGACGATGGCGTTTCCAAGCGCGTGCTCGGCACCTTCCTCACGTGGATGGCCGAGCACAAGAGCGGCGTGTTCCTCGTCGCCACGGCGAACGCCATCGACCAGCTACCGCCGGAACTGCTGCGCAAGGGCCGATTCGACGAGATCTTCTTCGTCGACCTGCCGAAGCCGGACGTGCGCGAGGCCGTGTTGGCCCCACACCTGAAGCGGCGGAAAGTCGACGTGGACGGCTGGGATTTCGCGCCGCTGGTGCAAGCGAGCGAAGGCTTCTCCGGCGCCGAGATCGAGCAGGCCGTGGTCAGCGCGCTCTACGCCGCGCACGGCGCCGGCGAGCCGGCGGCTGCGAGGCATGTACTGCACGAAATGCAGCACACGCGCCCCCTGAGCGTGCTGATGGCCGAGCAGGTGAACGCGCTGCGCGAGTGGGCGAGCACGAGGACCGTGGCGGCGGATTGAACATCGATGCCGACGCCCGGATGGCTGCATCGCCGAATCACGGATAAGCTCGATCCCGCGAATCGAACGGCTCGGGCCGTTCGACGGCAGGGGCGGTGACCGGGGAGGTCGGCCGCAACGGCGTGACGCCGCATCGCATCGTTCATCAGGGGGACAACGAGGGAACACGGCGACAAACGCACACGCGCCTTGATGGCGCGCAGCGGCGGAGCCTTGCCATGACGGTTTTTTCAACAGGCCAGGAGGCCTTATGCAAAGGGTGGTTGGAGCAGTACTGGGATTGACGATGCTGGTGATGGGCAGCGGGTGCGCAACCATTACCCGAGGCACGACGGAAGCGTGGGTCGTCGAGAGTGAGCCGGCCGGAGCACAGGTCCGGCTCTCGAGCGGACAGACGTGCACCACGCCGTGCACCCTGGAGTTGAAGCGCAAGAACAACTTCGGTGTCGAGATCGAGAAGGAGGGCTACGACCGCGTCTCGACGCAGGTGGTCTCCTCGAGCTCACGCGCCGGCGCGGTCGGCATGGCCGGCAACGTGCTGATCGGCGGCCTGATTGGCATCGGCGTGGACGCCGCGAGCGGTGCGACCAAGGAACTCCGTCCGAATCCGCTGGTCGTGAAGCTGGTGTCCTCTCAGGGCCAAGCGTCGACGGCATCGGTGGCATCGGTGGCATCGGCGGCAGCCACGCCCGTCGCGCCGACTGCCTCCACGGCCAGCCCGACCGCCGAACCCGCGGTCACTCCGGTCGCGCCGGCGGTCGCGCCGGGCGAACCGGCGGTCGCGTCGACCTCGCCGGATCCCGCCGAGGGATATGCCGCCGAGGCCGCGCGATTCGCCAAGCAGTACCAGTGCGCCGAAGACGTCGCCCTGGTCAGCCGGGAGAACGGGCGGGAGATCTACAAGACGACGTGCCCAAGCCGCGATATCCAGATCGAGTGCTGGACCGGCATCTGCCGGATGCTCTGACGCGACGCATCGGGAGAGGGCGCCGATCATCGGCGCCCTCCTTCCTTGATTCAGGATCCGGGACGCTGTGCGGACAGGAATGCGAGCCCGCGGCCCGTCAGCGGGTCAACGAACGCCAGGCGTGTCGCCACCAGCTGCAGCGGCGCCTCGAAATCGCCGGCATCGCGAAACCGCACCTCGGGATACAGCGGGTCGTTGCGGATCGGCGCACCCAAGGCGGCCATGTGCACACGCAGCTGATGCTTCCTTCCGGTGACCGGCTGCAGGGCATAGCGCCACCACGTGTCGCCGCGCTCGATCACCTCGATGCGCGTCTCGCTGTTGGGTTCGCCCGCCACTTCACGCATGCGGAAGAAGGGCTCGCCGGGCACCATGCGACTGCGATGAACGCGCGGGAATTCGAGGCCTGGCAAGGCGGGCGCCATCGCTTCGTAGCTCTTCTCGATGCGCCGCTCGGGAAACAAGGCCTGGTAGATCGCTCGTGTTTCCGGGTTGGTGGAGAACAGCACCAGCCCCGCGGTCTCGCGGTCGATGCGGTGCAGGGCCGCCAAGTCGGCGTTGCCCGTGCGGCGAATCAGACGCGCAAGCAGCGTTTCATGCACATGCACGCCGCTGGGAACCACCGGCAGGAAGTGCGGCTTGTCGGCGACCAACAAGTGATCGTCGAGGTGCAGGACGCGCTCCTCGAAGGGAATGCGCGGCTCATCGGCCACCTCGCGGTAGTAGTGCACCTCGCGCCCGACCCGGTACGGCGTGTCGGGCCCCAGCGCTTCGCCCTCGTCACCGAGGATGCGACCACGGGCGAAGCGATCCAGCCACACCGCGCGCGACACCACCGGGAAGTGCGCGCACAGGGCGTCGAGCAGCGACGGCCATTCGCCCGGCGGCAACTGCAGCGTGCTCGGCGCGAGGCCCTCGATGGGCGGCGGACGGCGGCGCAAGCTCACGACACCGCCGCCACGCGCCGCCGCGCGTTCAGTAGCCCGCCGCCTGCCCGTCCTTGCGGCTCTCGCTGGCGCCCACCCAGCCGCCGTGCGGGTTCTTGGCGATGGCCTGGTAGCCGCCGTAGGGGCCGTCGGCGAACTCGACCTGGTGGCCGAGGCGCATCAGGCCGCGGATGGTGTCGTAGTCGAAGCCGGTCTCCAGCTGCACGACGCCGCCGTCGCTCATCGGCGTCACCGCGCCCACCGGCTCATCGCTGCCGTCGTGATGCAGGCGCGGCGCATCGCCGGCCTCCTGCAGGTTCATGCCGAAGTCGACGAGGTTCATCACGATCTGCACGTGGCCCTGCGGCTGCATGGCGCCCCCCATCAGGCCGAAGCTCACCCAGGGCTGGCCGTCCTTCGTGATGAAGGCCGGGATGATGGTGTGGAAGGGCCGCTTGCCCGGCGCGTACTCGTTCGGGTGGCCGGCTTTCAGCGAGAACTGCTCGCCACGGTTCTGGAAGATGAAGCCGAGGCCGGGCGGCGTCATGCCGCTGCCCATGCCGCGGTAGTTGCTCTGGATCAGCGACACCATCATGCCGCTGCTGTCGGCGGTGGTGAGGTAGATGGTGTCGCCTTCGTCCAGCGAGGGCGGCGTGCCGGGCGCGACGACGGTCTGCGCGCGGTTCGGGTTGATGCGCGCGCGCTGCGTGTCGGCGTACGCATCCGAGATCAGCCCGGCCACGGGCGTGGCCACGAAGGCGGGGTCGGCGTAGTAGCGGGCGCGATCGGCGAAGGCCAGCTTCTTGGCTTCGGTAAGCAGATGCAGGTGCTCGACGCTGCCGAAGTCGATCTTGCTGAAGTCGTAGCCTTCGAGGATCTGCAGCATCTGCAGCGCGGCGATGCCCTGCCCGTTCGGCGGCAGCTCCCACACGTCGACGCCGCGGTAGTTGACGCTGACCGGCTCGACCCATTCGCCTTTGTGCGCGGCGAAATCGGCAGCAGCGAGGAAGCCGCCGTTCGCCTTGAAGTAGGCCTCGACGATCTTCGGCACCTCACCTTCGTAGAAGCCGGCCCGGCCATTCGTGGCGATGCGTTCCAGCGTGCGGGCGAGGTTCTCGTTGGTCCAGCGCTCGCCGGTACGCGGCGCGCGGCCGTCGATCGTGAACTGCTCGGTGAAGCCCGGGAACTGCGACAGGCGCGGCACCGAACGATCCCAGTAGTAGGCGATCGTCTCGTGCACCGGATGGCCGTTGCGCGCGTAGTCGATGGTGGGCTGCAGCAGCTCGGCCATCGGCAGCTTGCCGAAGCGCCCGTGCAGGGCGAACCAGCCGTCGACCGTGCCCGGCACGGTCACCGGCAGCGCGCCGTGCGAGGGGATCAGCGCCATCTTCTGTTCGTCGAACCATTCGCGCGTCAGGCCCAGCGGCGAGCGGCCCGAGCCGTTGTAGCCGTGCAGCTTGCCGGTCTTCGGGTCCCAGACGATGGCGAAGAGATCACCGCCGATGCCGTTGCCGGTGGGTTCCATCAGGCCAATGGCGGCATTGGCGGCAATCGCCGCGTCCACCGCCGTGCCGCCTTTGCGCATGACGTCGAGCGCCACCTGGGTGGCGAGCGGGTGCGAGGTCGCGGCCATGGCCTGCGGTGCGTAGACCTCGGAGCGGGTCGCGAACGTCTGCCCGGTGATGCGGTCGGCGGCATGGGCTTCGGGAGTGGCCAGCGCGGCGGCGAAAGCGAGCGTGGCGACAGCGAGGGCGAGACGCGGCGAGGAGAAGGCCATGGACAGGTTCCGGAATAGGCGAGAGCCCGAATTTACTCGCATTGACCGCGACGGGGCGGTGGAGGCGCCAGACGCTGGCTCCGGGTCGCGACGGCATCCGGCCGGCCGCGGTATGGTGGCTGCGTCTACTGGACTCCGGCCGCCATGACCGCGCAGCACCGTACGGCTCCGCCCGATTTCCGCACGCTCGGCTGCCACCAGTGCCGCGACGCGTCGACACTCGGCTTCCCGATGTCGATGGCCTTCCAGCCCATCGTCGATGTCCGCGACCGCTCGGTGTTCGCCCATGAAGCTCTGGTGCGCAGCCCGTCCGGCACGTCGGCCGCCTCGATCTTCGAGCACGTGAACGACGGCAACCGCTACCGCTTCGACCAGGCTTGCCGATGCACGGCCATCGAGCTGGCGGCACGGCTCGGGATGTCGACGGCGCTCAGCATCAACTTCATGCCCAATGCGGTGTACCGGCCGGAACTGTGCATCCGCACCACGCTGGAAGCCGCCGAGACCTTCGGCTTCCCGATCGACCGGATCATCTTCGAGATCACCGAGGGCGAGAAAGTCGAGGATCAGGCCCACCTGCGCAACATCGTCGAGTACTACCGCAGTCGCGGCTTCCGCACGGCGATCGATGATTTCGGTGCAGGCTACTCGGGCTTGAACCTGCTCGCGGAAGTGGGCGCCGACATCATCAAACTCGATCTCGCGCTGATCCGCGACGTGCACATCCACAAAGCGCGACGGGCCATCGTTCGCGGTATCTGCCAAGTGGCGGCCGATCTCGGCACGACGGTGATCGCCGAGGGCGTTGAGCAGCGCGAAGAGCTGGCGGCCCTGCGCGACCTGGGTATCGACCTGTTTCAGGGCTACCTGTTTGCGAGGCCGGCCTTCGAGGCCATGCCCCGCATCGACGAGGCCGTGTGGCGCGACCTCGACTAGCGCCGACGGGGCGCTCAGCCGGCCGCTGAGCGCGCGGCGCGTCCGCGGCACGGCGCCAGCAGGTCGAGGGCCGGATCGCGTGCGGCCGTCTCGACGCGCATCAGGCCCAGCACGGTGCTGAAGAGCGCGTCGTGCGTGCGGGGCGCCTCGGCCGAGCCGCGCACGCAGGCGAGGTCGATGCCGTCGGCTTCGCGCAGCGCCGGCGAAAGCCAAAGCCACATCGGCACCTTGAGCTGCGTGTCTGGCGCGATCAGGCGCGGCACGCCGTGCAGGTAGAGGCCGGATTCACCCAGGGATTCGCCGTGGTCGGAGACATAGATGAGCGCCGTATCGCGCGTCGGCGCTTGGCCTTCAAGCCAGGCCACCGTGTCGGCGACGACGCTGTCGGTGTAGAGGATGGCGTTGTCGTAGGCGTTGACGATGGCTTCGCGCTTGCAGTCGCCCAGCTCGTCGACCTCGCACACCGGCGTGAATCGGCGGAAGTCCGTCGGATAGCGGTCGTCGTAGGACGGGCCGTGGTTGCCGAGCATGTGCAGCACCACCACGACGTCGCCGGGCATCCGCGCCATCGCATCATCGATGCCGTGCAGCAGGACGCTGTCGAAGCAGCGCTGGCCATCGCAGTGCCCGGGCACCGTGGCATCGAGGAAGCTTTCGAACGGCAGGCCTTCACAGACGCCTTTGCAACCGGTCTGGTTGTCGCGCCACAGCGTCGAAACGCCGAGGTGGGCGAGCAGGTGCAGCAGCGATTCGCTGTCGCGGATGGCGTCGCGGCTGTAGTGGCGCAGTCCTTGGCTGGAAAACAGGCAGGGCAGCGAGACCTCGGTGCTGGTGCCGCAGGCTTCGACATCGGGGTAGTTCACGCCGTCGAGGGCCGCCAGCCTCGGCGTGGTCTGGCGGGCATAGCCGTTGAGGCCCCAGTGGGCCGCATTCACCGTCTCCCCGACCACGACGACGAGCAGCCGAGGCTTCGCCGCCGCGGGACGCTGGACGCGCGCATCGGTGGCGATGGGCTGCCGCGGCCCGCGCACGCCGTCGTCCCCGACGACCCGCGCCAGCGAGACGATCCAGTTGCCTGGCGCGATCAGGTGGCGGATCGACGTTTCGTTGCGCATCAGCGACGAGAGCGACCGGTAGTTCAGCCCAATGGCGCCTGCGGCGACCGCGGCCGCCAACGCCAGCCCCAGCGCATGCATGGCGATACCCCGACCCACGCTGCGCTCGGGCGGCTTCGACCACCACACCAGCATCGATGGCGTCAGGCCGTACACCAGCAGGGCGAACCACAGGTCGCGCGTGAGGAGCTCGCCGGCTTCTTTCGGCTCGGTCGCCAGAACGTTCGCGACCATGTCGCGATCGATGTAGACGTGGTAACGCTCCATGAAGAACGCCGCCGCGGCCGTGACGAGAAAGACCAGCGGCAGCACGAGGTTCCGCGTCCAGCGATTCACCACGAACAGCAGCAGGCCGGCGTGCAGGGCGGTGATCGCCACGGCCATGCCGAGCCCCAGCGCCCACGCACCGGCGGACTGTCCGGCCTCGGTGGCGCGGAAGGCCGCCCAGAACGCGGCGTTCGACGCGAGGCTGAAGTACAGCGCCGCCAGCAATGCCAGCATGCCGCTGCCGATGATTGGTCGGCGGAGGTCGACGCGAGTGCGGATGGACAAGGCAGCTCAACGATGGCCATGCAAGGGCGCGCAGTGTGCGCCGTTGCCCTCGCGCGTTCGCAAACCTTCCGTTAGTCGATGCTCGATCGCAATGCGAACGCTTCTCCCACTGCGAATCCGCTTGTTCCGCAACATCGGTCGTGCGCATGCCGGCCGCGTCAGGGCACTTGGCGTCCATCCACGCTTCGGATCACCATCGGCACCGAGTCGCGGGCCGGTACGACACGCCCAATGAACGCGGCTCACCCCGCTGCCTGCCACGAGGCCTATCGCGATGTGCATCCCGTCCCGAGCCCCGCATTTCGTCGTCGCGTTCGGCATCGCTCTGGCACTGCCGGGGTGCGGTTCCTCGAACATCCCCGCGGCGAGCAGCGCCGCAGCGCCGGCACCCGCCTTCACCTGGCCCGCCAGCCTGGTGGTCATCGGGGACGGCTTTCCCAACCCCGGTGACGCCTGCCGGCGCGTCGGCGAGAGCGCCGCGACCGTGGACTGGCTGGACGACAGCGCGAGCCTCGCCGGTTGCCCGAGCGCGGACGCCGCGGCCGCCCTGGGTGGGACGATCGTCGGACAGATCGAGGGCGTGACCCTCGTCTCCGTGCCGCATCGTCCGGCATCGCCCGGCGACGGCGATGGCCAGGGCGACGCCTTCGTCGACGGCACGCCTTACCACGCCACGGCGCCAATCCGCTGCGAGGGTTACCGCGGCGCCGCACCGGGCTTCTGCGATGCCGGTGTCGTCCGCGGACTCGACACCGGGCCCTACGTCGAGATGAGCCTGGCCGACGGCCGCAAGCGCACGATCTTCTTCAACCCCGATGGCCGCTTCCTGACGTTCTCGACGGCGGAAGCGGACGGCACCGCCGCGCTGCCGATCGAATCGCGCCGGGAGGGCGACGTCACGGTCGCGACCCTCGGGTCGGAGCGCTACGAAATCCCCGACGCGCTCGTGCTCGGCGATTGACGTCGAGCCACGGGTCGACCGGTGGATCCCGATGGCCGGCGCGTGGCGGGCCGGGCATCATCGCCAAGGCGCTGGCGGCTTCACGGGCGATTGACGCCTTTCGCGAGCGCCCGGCCCGTTCCGACGCCGATGCCCTTTCCATGGAACGGCGGCATGCACGGTGCCCGTGAGGCGCACGGAGCGCGGATTTCCCAGCGATTTCCGATCGAACGTGGGCGATCCGGCGTGGCGTGACTGCGGCACGCCTTGCTTCGGCCCCGCGCGTGAAGAGGTCGGACGTGGCGGACGGGCTATAATTCCGAGTCTTTGCTCGAACGCCCCCGAGGCCTGCCCGATGTCTGCCGTCCTGCCCTCCGCCACGGACCGCTCCACCGCGTCCTCCGCCATCGTCGATGGCGAGTACACCCTCGACCACAAGTACACGCGCACCGAAGGTCGGATCTACCTGTCCGGCATCCAGGCGCTGGTGCGCCTTCCGCTGATGCAACAGCAGCGCGACCGTGCCGCCGCGCTCAATACCGCGGGCTTCATCTCCGGTTACCGCGGCTCGCCGCTCGGCGGCGTCGATCTCGAGCTGTGGAAGGCGCGCAAGCACCTCGCCGCGTCGGGCATCCAGTTCCAGCCCGGCATCAACGAAGACCTCGGCGCCACGATGGTGTGGGGCAGCCAGCAAGCCAACCTGTGGCCCGGCGCGAAGTACGACGGCGTGTTCGGCATGTGGTACGGCAAGGGTCCGGGCGTCGACCGCTCGGGCGACGTGCTGAAGCACGCCAACGCCGCGGGCACCAGCAAGCATGGCGGCGTGCTGGTGCTGGCCGGCGACGACCACGCCTGCCGCAGCTCGACGCTGCCGCACGGCTCGGAAGGCGAGTTCGTCAGCGCGATGATGCCGGTGCTGAACCCGGCCGGCGTGCAGGACATCCTCGACATGGGCCTGCTGGGCTGGGCCATGAGCCGTTACACCGGCCGCTGGGTGGGCTTCAAGACGATCGCCGAGACGGTGGAGTCCAGCGCCTCGGTGATCGTCGATCCGAATCAGCTGGACATCGTGATTCCGGCCGACTTCGT
>JAIXTZ010000367.1 GCA_027483745.1 Lysobacteraceae bacterium | reverse complement strand
GGGGCTCGAAGCGGGGCTCCTCGCGGGGCTCGAAGCGGGGCTCCTCGCGGGGCTCGAAGCGGGGCTCCTCGCGGGGCTCGAAGCGGGGCTCCTCGCGCGGCGGTGCCTCGACGAAGTCCGGGCGCGGCTTCGCGCGTGGCATCGCCTCCGGCATTGCCGCGCGCTGCTCGGGCCGTTCCCAGCGCTGTTCACGCACGACGGGGCGAACGGCTTCGCCGCCGATGCTCGGACCGGTCATCACCGGCATCGGGACCTCGGACCCCAGGCTGTGCCCCCTCGGCTTCGGGATCGCCCGCGGCTCCGTTGGACGAGGATGCGGCGGGCGCGGTACGTGCGGTCGGAATGGCGTGTAGCCATGGCCGTAGCCGTACCACGACGGCGAGTACCACGACGACCCGTACCACGTGGGCCGGTACCCGCGGTGACCGTAAACAATGCGCACCGACGGGCTGTTGCGGTAGCCGAAGTAGGGATCGAGCGCCCAGGCGGAGCCGTAGCCCCGATACCCGTAGAACCAGCGGTCGTAGGGGTCGTCGTCGTAGCCGCCGTAGCGGGGTGTGTCGTACTCGTAACGACGGACCCGACCGTCGCCCCCGTAGCGATGGTCCTCGTAACGGCGACCGTCCTCATACGGGTCGTACACGCGGGTGTAGCTGCCGTCCTCGTGGTAAACGCGACGTTCGACGACTTCGTAGGTGACGCAGCCGCTCAGGGCCAGCGACGACAGGGCAACGAACGCAGTGCGGCGCAGCATGGGGGCGGTCTCCGAGTGGGCCAATCCATCATCCGCCGCGGGAGTGAATGCGTACTTAAAGCTTCCCGTTGCGACGCCCCCGTTCAGCGACCGTCGCGAGCCGTGCCGTTCAGAGTCGACCGCCGGCCATCGTCCAGCGCAGCGCCAAGGTGTCGCGGTCGAGCAGGATCAGGTCGGCATCCCCACCCGGTGCGATGCGGCCCTTGTTCGCCAGGCCCCAGATCGCCGCCGGCGACGCGGTGGCCGCGGCCAGCGCGGTGGCGAGGGGCAGGCCGTGCCGTTCGACGGCTTCGCGCACGCTGCCGAGCAGGCTGCCGATCGGCGCGACCTCCAACGACACCAGCCGTCCCTGCGCATCGAAGTGCGGCAGGCTGGCTTGGCCGTCCGAACTCATCGTCAGGCGCTCGATGGGCAAACCGGCGGCGAGCGCGTCGGCCAAGGCGAGCGCCGCGGGGATCTCCCCGGCGGCGACGAAGTCCGGCGTGCTGCTGGTGGTGAAATCGATGCTGCCGCCCTCGCGGACGAAGGCGAAACCGTCCGCGAGCAGGCGGGCGTTCCGGTTCACGTGGGTCGGATGCCACTGCTTGATCGGCACCGGCCAGCGCGAGCTCGCTTCGCGCAGCAGCGCCAGGCCTTCGGGGGCTTCGCCGCAGTGCACGAGCACGGTGCCCGTCTTGCCGGCGAGCATGCCGCCAACGCGCGCGTCCGACGCGAGGCGCGCCAGTTCAGCCGCACTGGGCTGTGAGCCACGATGGTCGGCGATGGCGATCTCGCCGAGGCCGATCATCTCCGGGATGAACGCAAGGTCGCCGCGGACACTCCCGGTGAGCGTGACGGGCGGGACCTGGTAGGACCCGGTGAGCGTGTAGGCCGACAGGCCGCTGGCGGCCAGCGCCCGCGCGCAGGCGAGCAGGTCGGCGTGGCTGCGCGTGACGTCGTCGGTGCCGAGCGCGCCGATCATCGTCGTGACGCCGGCGGCGAGTGCCGTGGCCGCGGCGAGGGGCGGCATCCGCGTCGCGAAGCCGCCTTCGCCGCCGCCGCCGCCGAAGTGCACCAGGCCATCGACGAGGCCGGGGCAGAGCCAATGCCCGGCGGCATCGATGATCCGCACCGGCACGCCGCAGCCGCGCGGATCGAGGCCCGTGCCCATCGCCAGCACGCGGCCGTTCGCGACCAGCACGTCGCCTCGTCCGGCCGGGGCCGGCGTCATCAGTTCCGCGTCGCGGATCCACAGCAATTCAGACATAACCGATCCCGACGGCTAGGGCCACCGTGAGCGCCGAAAGCGCCATCAGCAGCAGGATGAAGCGGACGATGATGCGCAACCACGCGAGCCAGGAGAGCCCGGCCACGCCGATGGCGCCCATCATGGCCGCGGAGGTGGGGATCACCAGGTTGGTGAAGCCGTCGCCGAGTTGGAAGCACAGCACGCTGACCTGCTTGCTGACCCCGACCAGTTCGCCGAGGCCCGCCATCAGCGGCATGGTGATCGTGGCCTGCGCGCTGCCGGAGCTGACGAAGAAGTTGAACACCGACTGCGCCGCCAGCATGCCCCAGGCGGCGACCAGCTCGGGCGTGCCTTCGATGGCGCTGCCCATGGCGTAGAGCGCGGTGTTGAGCACCGACGGCGCGTGCGGGTCGCTGCCGCCGAGCAGGCCGAGCATGCCCTTGGCCACGGCGATCACCAGCACCACGGGCACGAGGGCGCGCACGCCATCGGTGAAGGCCTGCACCGCGCCGTTGGCGCTGATGCGCCCACCGATCACGGCGACCACGCCGGCGAACAGGCCGAGTGCGAAGAACTGCGTGGCGATCTCGGCGATGTAGTAGCCGGCGACGGTGACGCCCCAGACGATCCACGCGACCGTGGCCAGCGTGGCCCACAGCACCGCGTGGTCGACCCAGCCGAGCGGCGCGGTGGCCGGTGAGGTGGCGCGGTCGCCCGGCGCCGCAGCGCCGGTCGGCAGCACGCGATGCGCGGTGGCGTAGCGCAGCGCGAAGGTGAGGCCGACGGCGGTGAAACCTGCCCACATCGCCATCCGGAACGGCGCGCCGGAGAGTAGCGGCAGGCCGGCGATGCCCTGCGCCACGGCGACGCTGAAGGGATTCATCCACGAGGTGCCGAAGCCGATCTGGCTGGCCATGTAAGTCACCATGACGCCGGTCTCCGGCGGGTAGCCGAGGCGGCGGATCAGCGGCAGCAGCAGGGCGAGGAAGGCGATGGTCTCCTCGCCCATGCCGAACACCGCGCCGCCCGTGGAGAAGGCGACGAAGAGCACGGCGAGCAGCAGACGCGGGCGATGGCCGAAGCGCGCGATCAGGCGCTTCAGGCCGTTGTCGATGGCGCCGCTGGCCTGCACGAGGCCGAAGGCGCCGCCGACGGTGAGCACGAAGGCGATCACGCCGATGGCCGCGCCGTTGCGGCTTCCCGAGGTGAAGCCGTCGAAGAACAGGTTGAGCACGCCGGGATGGTCGGCGTCGCTGGAAAACAGGCGCAGCCCAAGCGCGGACTCGCCGGGCTGGAAGCTGGCCAGCGACATCGGTTGGCCGGGCGCGAAATGGCCGGCGGGCACGAAGGGCACGATCGCCGCCAGCACGAGGGCGACGGCGAGCAGCACCAGCAGCGTGTCGGGCGCGCGCGAGGGCGCGGCGGTGGAAGTCATTCGCGGGTCCGGGATTGAGGGGTGAAGCACGGCGCACCGTGACCGCGTTGGGCAGTCACGGTAGCGCAGGACAGGTGGGGCGTCCCTGCCCCGGAACCCACCGACAGGCCGGTGGGCGTTCGGGTCAGAGCCTCAGAAGCGGCCGATCCAGTTCAGCGTGACGAAGCGGCCCATGGCGTCGTGGTTGTAGGTGTCGACCCAGGCGCTGGCGCCGAGGGCCCGCGGCGGATCGCGGTCGGTGAGGTTCTTCACCTGCAGCGAGACGCGGTGCGTTTCGTTGAGGTTCCAGCCCCACGAGGCGTTCAAGGTCGTCCACGAGGCCACGCGCGCGCTGGTCGAGATCGCCGCCGGGTCGAAGCGGAAATCGTCGTAGTACGAGCCGGTGTAGCTGGCCCACAGCGCGGCGTCGAAGTCGTCGCTCGTCCAGTCCAGCGCCACGGTGCCGCGCCACTTCGGATAGCGGTATTCGCCATTGAGTTCGACGAGGCGCTGGCCGCCGACGCACGCGCCGTCGCCGCGCAGGGGCGCGACCTGCGGCGAGCACGATTCCGAGCGCTCGAACGAGAGCACGCGGGTGGCGTCGATCGAGAGGTCGAGTTGGCCGCCGAGGAAGTCCTCCGCGATGCCGTGGTCGATGGCGAGGTCCCAGCCGTTGGTGCGCTGCACGCCGATGTTCTGGAGTTGCGCGAACACTTCGCCGGTCGAGACGCGGCCGATGCCGCCGCTGCCGATCTCGATGCCGGGCGAATTGACCGGTCGCGGACGGCTGCCGTCGGCGAAGGTGTAGATCAGCGACGGGTTGGTGAGCGCGGCGCGCAGCAGGCCGAAGTAGTCGACGTCGACGGTGTTCTTCTGGTCGAAGTCCCAGTAGTCGATGCTGACCGTCGTGCGCTCCAGCGGCGACCACACCATGCCGGCGTTCCAGGCCTCCGAGGTTTCTGGCGCAAGGTCCGGGTTGGCGAGCACCTGGCTGTTCACCGTGGGGCGTCCCGAGCGGCTGCCGCACCAGCTGGCGAAGAACTCGCTGCCCGATGCGCAGGGCAGGGTGAACGAGGCCGCGGTGGTGCCGCTGCCCGCCTGGGCCAGCGACGGCGCGCGGAAGCCGGTGTTCCAGCCGGCGCGGAAGACCAGCGCGTCGCTCGGGCGGAAGCGCAGGCCGACCGACGGATTGAAGTCGCCGCCGAAGTCGGAGTAGTGGTCGTAGCGGCCGGCGAGGCGCACGTCGAAGGTGTCGGTGAACGGCAGCAGCGATTCGACGAAGAGCGCCGAGGCGTTGCGGTCGGCGTCGGCGGACTTCGAGCCGAAGCCGAACACGCCGGGTTGGCCGGTGAGGCGATCGACCTCGGCGAGGCGCGAGGGTTTGTCGGCGATGTCCTCGCGGCGGCCTTCGACGCCGACCGCCCAAGCGATGTCGCGACCGCCGATGGCGCCGGCGATCCCGTTGAACTTGAGGTCGGCGCTCAGCGTCGTCGATTCACCGTTGCGCGGCACGGTGTCGCGCAGCAGCGCCATCACGCGCGGATCCTGCGCGGCTTGGCCGCCGAACGGGTTGTACCAGAGCCCGCCGGTGGTCGGGGTACAGGTGGTGGTGCCGTCGGCGCAGAGGCGGCCGCGGAGCGCGGCGAGCGTGCGCAGGCGGTTGTAGATGCCACCGCTGGCGATCTGCTCCGATTCGCTGCGACCGTACCCGATCGCGGCCTCCCAGCCCCAGTCGTTGTTGAGCTCGCCGCGCAGGCCGGCGAGCGCTCGCCAGTTGGTCGTTTCCACGTCGACCTGGCGCTCGTCCGGGAAGCGGCCCCAGCCGACGATGTCCTGCGTGGCCCCGAGGCCTCCGGCGAGCATCCGGGCGCGGAGTTCGGCCGGGAAGTTCGGGTGGTTGAAGGCGATGGTGGCTTGCGACCACGGCGCGGGCGCGCTCGTGGCGAAGCTCTCGTTGCGCTGCAGCTGCACTTCGCTGAAAAACGCGAGGCTGTCGCTGACGCGGGCGTTGAACGTGCCGTAGAGGCCGAGCTGCTCGAGCTGCGGATCGAAGGCCGTGTAGTCGCTGCGGTCGACAGCGCAGTAGGCGCCGAGGCTGCCGAGCGGGAATCCCGCGCGGCCGTCGAAGCGTTGACTCGACGGGCAGCTCGTCTCGACGAAATCGTCGCGGCTGAAGCTGCCCCAGTTGTAGCTCGGGAAAATGCCCTGCTGGGACGGCACGCGCTCGTCCGCGGTGATCGCGCGGTCGCGGTTGTAGAAGCCGTTGCGGCGGAAAGCGTCGACCACCACGAGGCCGCCGAGGTCATCATCGCCGAAGCCGACGAGGAGGTTCGCGTTGAGCTTGGCCTCGTCGCTGTCGGCCGTGGAATCGCCGATGCTGACGGCGGTGCGCACGCCGTCGAAGCTCTGGCGCAGCACGACGTTGATCACGCCGGCGACGGCGTCGGCGCCGTAGATCGCCGAGGCGCCGGCGGAGAGCACCTCGATGCGCTCGACGGCCGCCATCGGGAGGGCGTTGATATCGACGAAGTTCTCCGAGCGCACACCGTTCGAGAACGAGCTGGCCGCGACGCGACGGCCGTTGACCAGCGTCAGCGTGGAGCCGGCGCCGAGGCCGCGCAGCGACGCGCCGGCCATGCCGGCCGGCGAATCGGCCTGCAGCGCGCCGGAGGTGGCGGTGCTGAAGTTGCCGGTGCCGCCACCGGTTTCGGAGATCAGCTTCAGCACGTCGCCGATCGAGGCGAGGCCGAGGCGTTCGATCTTCGCCGCGTCGATGACCTGCACCGGCTGCGCTTCGGCGAGATCGACGCCGCGCAGGTTGGTGCCGGTGACGGTGACGGCGTCGAGGGTCTGGGCGTCGTCGGTATTGGCGGTCGGCGTCGGGGCCTGGGCGGCCGCAGACGTGGCGAGGAGCAGCGCGATCATCGCGCTGAGGGGCTTCTTGGACAGCATGGCGATTTCCTCAGGGTCGACAGGCGGCCGCGCCCGAGGCGCGGTCGTCAGGGTCTGGTCGTGGGGCGCGGAAGGCCCCGATGCACGGCAGTGCCGTCGGGCGACGGCCACGCGAACGCAACCTCGCTTCGCGCCGTTGCGGCACGAAGGGGCTCAGCCGATGGGATCTACTCGTCCCACCATTCGCTGAGATAGAACGTCCGGGCGATGTGCCGGATGTGGTTGCGCGGCTTGGGCATTTCGGTGGACCGGAAACGTGCGACTTTCATACTTTGTTCATTTCCACGCCGTCAAGTGCCGGCGGAGGAAACCTGCTAAACATCGGCGCCTTCCGTCGCTGATCGGTGTGCTTCCGGACATGGATTCTCGGTTTCTGCGCGTGGCACTGCTGACTTTCGCCGGCATCAGCAGCGTGGCGTGGGCGTCGGTCCCAGCCGCGCCGCCCACCCGCAGCCTGCTGCTGGCGGGCGGTGCGCTGGCGATCTGCTCCGACCTCTCGCCGCGTTCCTGCACGACGGCGCCGAGCGATGCGACCCGCGGCCCCCCGACCTTCCGCATCGACGACGCGGGCACCGCCCGCGCGCTCGATCCGGCCCTGTGGTCTTTGCCCGGCGCGCCCTCGCGCGACGACGTGGCGGCGATGCTCGCGCGGGCTCGGCGCGCGCTCGAAAACGCCGAGGTGGGTCAGGCTGCCGACGAGGCGGGCGCGGGGGTCGATGCGGCGCGTCTGGAATCCGCGCTCGCCGCGGTATGCCTCGATCGCGTCTGCGCCGACGCCGATCCGCGCCGTCCGTGGTCGGTCCTGCTGGATGCCGAGCGCGGCGCGGTGATGGCGGCGCTGGAAGTGCCGCAGCGGGATGCCGATGGTGCGCGCCCGCTCGAACGCGCGCTGCCGGTGCGCAGTCGCGTTTCCGGCGGTGTCGACGTGCTGCGGGCCTTCGTCGCCGAGGCACAAATGCGGACGAAGGGCCGCCCGAAAATTGCCGTGGTGACCGCCTCGGGCTTCGACCCGATGGACGCGGTGGACTTCTATGTCGATGTGTTCCGCGAACTCGGCGCCGACGCGGTGTGGTGGCCGGTGGATGCCGCGGCGGCGGCGGCGCGCTTCGAGCGCGGCGATTGCGCCGCACTCCCGGCACTTCGCGTCGAACGCCTGCGGCTCCCGAATCGCGAGGGGGTCTATCCCGACCTCGCCGACTACCAGCGCGCGCACTGCGCGTCGCAGCCGGCGCTGATGCTGCAGGTGCAGGGCGTGTTCTTCGCCGGTGGTGACCAGTGGCGGCATCGCCAGGCCTTCGTGCGGCCCGACGATTCGCCGAATGACTGGCTGCTGGAGCTGCGGCAGGCGCATGCGGAAGGCCGGGTGATCGTCGGTGGCACCAGCGCGGGAGCGGCGGTGCAGAGCGGGTCGTGGATGCTCGGCAATGGTGATGTCGAAGCCGCCGTGTCGCGCGCGGCGCGCGTGGCGACGCCACCGGAGCCGGGCTGCTCTCGCGGCGGGCGCTGTGGTGGCCTGCCCGAAGACGCGCTGACGCTGTGGCCGGCCGGTGGGCTGCGGCTGGCGGAAGGCGCGATCGTCGACACGCACTTCTCGGAGCGCGCGCGCGAGCTGCGCCTGCTGATGGCGATGCAGGCCGCCGATGCGCGCTGGGGCTATGGCGCGGACGAGACGTCGGCGCTGCTGGTCCGCGAGCAGGGCGGTCGTCGCGAGATCCGCGCGGTCGGTGAATCGGGGGGTTGGGTGATGCGCCGTGATGCGGCGATGCGCGACGAGGTCGAGGCCTGGTACCTCGCGCCGGGCGCCGCGCTGGTGGTCGAGCGCGACGTTGCCAACCCGGGCGGTGAACGCATCAGCCTGGTTCTCGATGCCGAGGCGTCACGCGCCACTCGCCAGCGCGCGCCGCTGCCCGAAAGCGCCTTCGACGCCGGGGCGCTGCGCACGGCTGCCCAGCGTCTGGCGTGGCGTTGCGGAGCCCGCGTGCAGCTGCCCGCGGCGCCGGGCGTGGCGGAACTCCGTTGTGCGAAGGGGGCGCAAGGTTGGAAGGGGGCGGGCGGTGTGCAGGGCGTTGGCCCCCTGCGTCTACGTTTCGTTCGCGAAGGCATGGCCGTCCCGCATTGATCGACGGCAAAGCGGATGCGACGGGAAAGCCCCATCCTGCATCCTTCCCGGTTCCCTTCGATGGACGCCTGACATGAGCACGCTCCGCTACGCCGCCTCGCAACGCTGGATCCACTGGACGGTCGCCGGCCTCGTCGCCGCGGCCTATGCGCTCGCGGAGTTCCGCGGCTGGTTTCCGCGCGGCACGCCGATCCGCAGCGCGATGATGCCCCTGCATTTCTGGGCCGGCATCATCGTGATGCTGCTGCTGTTGCCGCGCTTCGCGCTTCGTGCCCGCCACGGCGTACCGCCCGTCACGCCGCCGCTGCCGCGGTGGGAGACGATGCTGGGCAGCCTTACGCACGTCGCGCTCTACGGATTTCTCCTCGTGCAGCCCATCCTTGGCGTGCTGATCTTGTGGAGCGAGGGGCGCGGCATCCCGGTGCCGTTCACCGCCCTCGCCATCCCGCCGCTGTTCGCGCCGGGCGCAGCCATCGAGGACCTCGCCGAGGACGGGCACAAGCTGCTGGCGACCGTCTTCTACGCCGTGATCGGCCTGCACGTGCTCGCGGCGGTCTACCATCGCTGGCTCCGCCGCGACGACGTGCTGCAGCGGATGCTCTGACCTCCCTCGGCCGCCGACCATGACCCTGCCCACCGCCGATTTCCGCAGCGACACCGTCACTCGCCCCACGCCGGCCATGCGGGCCGCCATGCTCGATGCCGCGGTGGGCGACGACGTCTATGGCGACGATCCGACGGTGAATGCGCTGCAGTCGCGGCTGGCGGTGGATCTCGGTTTCGAGGCGGGGCTGTTCGTCGCCAGCGGTACGCAGAGCAACCTGATCGCCCTGATGGCCCACTGCCAGCGCGGCGACGAGTACCTCGTCGGCGCCGACGCGCACACCTACAAGTACGAAGGCGGCGGCGCGGCGGTGCTGGGCTCGATCCAGCCGCAGCCGATCCCGCAGGCGGCCGACGGCACGCTGCCGCTCGAGGCGGTGCGCGCGGCGATCAAGCCCGACGATCCGCACTTCGCACGTAGCCGCGTGCTCTGCCTCGAGAACACGTGGCATGGCAAGCCGCTGCCGCTCGCCTACGCCCCGGATGCGCGCGCGTTGTGCGATGAACGCGGCCTCGCGCTGCATCTCGACGGCGCGCGCTTGTTCAACGCCGCCGTGGCACAGGGCGTGCCGGTGCGCACGCTGGTCGCGCCCTTCCACAGTGTGTCGGTGTGCCTCTCGAAAGGCCTCGGCGCGCCGGTCGGTTCGGTGCTGCTCGGCAGTGCCGAACTCATCGCCCGTGGCAAGCGCCTGAAGAAGCTGCTGGGCGGCGGCTGGCGGCAGGCCGGCATGCTCGCTGCGGCGGCGCTGCACGCGCTCGACCACCACGTCGACCGCCTCGCCGACGACCACCGCCGGGCCCGCGAGCTCGCCGCCGGGCTCGCGGCGATTCCCGGTCTCGTGGTGGACGCGCCGCAAACCAACCTGGTGTTCGTCACCGTGCCCGAGGCCGCGCTGCCGCGCCTTCGTGCCGCGCTCCACGAGCATGGCCTCATTGCCAGCGTCGGCGGCCCGCGCGTGCGCCTCGCCACGCACCTCGACATCGACGATGCCGCCGTTGCGCGCGCCGTGGCGGCCTTCGCGGCGGCGATGCGTTGAATCGCCGTCGGGCCTGACCCGCGCGACGCTCAGCGGGTCGCTTCGCCGGCCGGATCGCGCCAGATCATGTAGATGTCGGCGCGGGCGTAATGGCTGCCCAGCTTCACGCCCGGCTGCTGCTCGAAGCCGACCTTCCGATACAGCGCGATGGCGGTTTGCAGCTTCCCGTTGGTTTCGAGGAACAGCGTTTGTGCGCCCCGCCGGCGGAACTCGGCGATGGCGGCTTCGATCAGCCGCCGCCCGAGGCCGAGGCCCTGGTGCTTCTCCGTCACCGCCATCTTGGTGAGTTCGTAGACGCCGGGCGCATCGAGCATCAGCGCGACGGTGCCCACCACCTCATCGCCCACCATCGCGAAGAGGATCGTGCCGCCGGGGTCGACGATGTGCTGCTGCGGATGGGACAGCACCTCATGGTCGAAAGGTTCGATCGAGTAGTACTTCGTCAACCACTCGGCGTTGAGGCGATAGAAGTGCGGCTGCAAGGCCGGTGACCAGCCGACGATGCGGACCTTGGCGTTCATGCGGCCAGCCCGTAGCTCTTCAGCAGCGCGTTCGGGTCGGGCTCGCGGCCGCGGAAGGCGATGAAGCTCTCCAGCGCCGGCCGCGATCCGCCGACGGCGAGGATCTCGCGGCGGTAGCGCGCGCCGGTGGCCGCGTCGAACACCGTCCCCGCGGCCGCCGCGGCCTCTTCGAAGGCGCCGAAGGCGTCGGCGCTCAGCACTTCGGCCCACAGGTAGCTGTAGTAACCGGCCGCGTAGCCGCCCGCGAAGATGTGGGTGAACGCGTGCGGGAAGCGGTGCCAGGCCGGCGGCGTGATCACGTTCACCTCGGCGCGGACGTCCTCGAGCAGTTCGAGCGTGCGCGGCCCGTTCGCCGGGTCGTACTCGAGGTGCAGGCGAAAGTCGTACAGCGCGAACTCCAGCTGGCGCACCAGGAACAGGCCGGCGTGGTAGTGCCGCGCCGCGGTCATCTTCGCGAACAGGTCCTCGGGCAGCGGCTCGCCGGTCTGCCAGTGGCGGGCGAAACGGTCGAGGGCCTCGCGCTTCCAGCCGAAGTTCTCCATGAACTGGCTCGGCAGCTCGACGGCGTCCCATTCCACGCCATTGATGCCCGACACCGCCGGCCAGCCGATCTCGGTCAGCAGGTGATGCAGGCCATGGCCGAACTCGTGGAACAGGGTGATGACGTCGTCGTGCGTGAGCAGGCTCGGGCGGCCCTCGACCGGCGGCGCGGCGTTGCAGGTGAGGTAGGCCACGGGGATCTGCCCCGTCAGCCCCAGCCGCGTGCGGCAGACGTCCATCCAGGCGCCACCGCGCTTGCCCTCGCGGGCGTAATGGTCAAAGTAGACGCCGGCGCGCACCGTGCCGTCGGCGTCGAGCACGTCGAAGTACTGCACGTCCGGGTGCCAAGTCGCCACGTCCCGGCGCTCGGCGAAGCGCACGCCGAACACGTCGGTGGCGATGTCGAGCACGCCCCGCAGCACGCTGGGTTGGGCGAAGTAGGGCTTGAGCTGTTCCTCTTCGAAGGCGTAGCGCGCGACGCGCAGCTTCTCGCTGGCGTAGGCCACGTCCCAGGGCTGCAGGTCGTGGAGGCCCAGTTCCTTGGCGGCAAAGGCGCGAAGCTCGTCGAGCTCGCGTTGCGCGACCGGTCGCGCTTTGGCCGCGAGCTCGCGCAGGAAGCCGAGCACGCGCCCCGGCGAGCCGGCCATCTTGTCCTCGAGGGATTCGTGCGCTGCGCTCGGGAAGCCGAGCAGCTGGGCCGACTCGTGGCGCAGCGCGAGGATCCGCGCGATGCGCTCGGAATTGTCGAACTGCCCGGCCTGCGGCCCCTGGTCGGAGGCGCGGGTGTTGTAGGCCGTGTACACCGCTTCGCGCAGCGCACGGTCGTCGGCGTGCGTCAGGAGCGCCTGCACCACCGGGCCCTTCAGCGTCGCGAGGAACCCGTCTTTGCCTTTCGCCTTCGCCTGTCCGGCCAGCAGCTCGCGCGCCGAGGGCGGCAGGCCGGCGAGCTGCGCTTCGACCAGCGGCAGCGACCAGGCCTCGGTGGCGTCGAGCACGGCTTCCTCGAAGGCGGTGTCAAGCTTGGAGAGTTCGGTCTGGATCTCGCGGAAGCGCGTGCGCGCCGGCTCCTCCAGCGCGACGCCGGAATTGCGGAAGCCGCGCAGGCTGTCCTCGACGAGGGTGCGCTGCGCGCGGTCGAGCGCGGCGAAACCGGCGCCTTCGCGCACGGCCTTCATCGCCTCGTAAAGCCCACGGTGCTGGCCGAGCTCGGTGGTGAACTCGGTGATGCGCTCATCGGCCTCCGAGTACACCTCGCGCAATTCGGGCGAGTCCTTCACGCCGTGGAGGTGCGAGACCGGCGACCAGGTGCGCGAAAGCTGCTCGTCGAGCTGTTCGAGCGGCGCAACGAGTGAATCGAAGTCGCGTGCGGCCGCATCGGCGACCAGGCGCTCGACGGCCGCGCGGTAGTCGGCGAGCACGGCCTCGACGGCGGGCACGACGTGCGCGGGCGTGATCGCGGGGAAGTCCGGCAGCAGGGCCGGGGAGAGCAGGGGGTTGGCGTCCGCTTTCATTCTGGGAAGAAACTACGTGCGATCTGAATGGGAAGAGTCTTCTTCGCAGAGTTGGCTGCAAAGGGTCACATAGGGCTCTTGAAGCTCGAGTGCGAATTTCGATACCGGGGTGCTTCGGCCTTTGGCCGCCAAGCGGGCTCGTCGCTCAAGACCACGCATCGAGCCAGCGCGTCACGCGCCTTCCCCATTGATGCAAAAGTCGCCAAATCATCCATGGCATTTCTGTAGATCGCCGAAAAGCCTCCACGCTTCCCGAAACTCGGCAGAAACGATGGAACAGCAATGTCGGAACTCACGCCCGGAAACTGCGGCAGCTGAAGTACCGAAGCCGCAGCATTGTAGATCGACACCAGTCGCGTCAACGGCACACCCTGCCTTGTCTTTACTGAGTATCGCTCACGCATAGCTCGCGACTGTTTCTCGATGTCTTCAGCGGCTTTCCTTAACTTCTTGTTTCCCCGTTCAAGGTCGCCATCATCAAAGTGCTGCCTCAGTTCTCCAACGAGCGATCGCGCTTCGCAAAACTCTTCTCGCTGTCGCAATTCTTCTACAGCCCTTAGGACAGCTCTGGGATCGCCCGATTCAACGGTTAACCATGCAGAGAAGATGGGGAGGTCTCTGACGGAGACAGAGGACCCCGAAACGCACGCGATATCAGTCGCATCAGTAGAAAGAACCCGGGAAAGCGTTGAAACAATACGTCTTGGGAAGTCATCTCCGTACTTAAGTGATGAAGCTAAGAATTTCTGCTGATAAGTTTGACGGATCGGGTAGATGTAGGAGTCGACCTTCAAGTGAGCGGCTGCCAGCGAGTAGAACGTGGATCTTTCGGCCAGCCACACCAGTGCGGCAACAAATGAACTAAGTGCTGTGGTCAGCTCCCCGGTAGTCCCGCCCCCCCACTTTGCACCTGGCACCTGGTAGCCGCGGCCAATCGGGTTGCCATACCGATCAATGAGTTCAGGAGCCTTCTGCACTCTTGCGCCGCTCTGGGCGGCGTCAGCCAGCTCGCCAAAGATCGCTGTCGCAACTGCCCCATACTTTTGGAAGTTCTCAGATCCATCCTCGGCGAGCACTTTGAGCGTTAAGTGGTAAATACTCGAAGAGACGTCCCACGTGCAGATCATGTGAGACCCGAGCAGCTCGAACAGAGACTTGAATTCAGGGTTATCGAAGTTTCCGCCACGGACACGTGGGTGAATGCTGCTTGCTTCGGCCGCGGCCGCTGCTCTGGCCCGATCAATTCCCCAGCTGGTCGACTCGAGGAACCTAACCACAGGAAATGCCGCGCGACGAGATTCCCTGAGGTCAGGCACGTAGTCGTCAATTGCGAGCACATCCTCAAAAAAGAGGCGCGCTTGCACGTAGTTCTCGAAAGCGACAAGGTCGACGTCGACAGAGTCGCGAGATCGCGAGCTCACCTGGCCGGTGATGCGTTGAACAGCAGTCAAAGTTGCGTTGTCGAGAAGAACGCTGGTCATCCTTTTCCTCGCCTTTTGGAAGACTGGATTTCGACTCAGCAATGAAGCCGATACGCGCTTGCTGGACGAAAGGAACCTTTGGTTTTCTTGCCGCCAAGCCCAAGCATAGTGATGAACGGGACTTGTGCGCGAATCAATCTCTTGTCCCTAACGATGCCCCTCAGCGCGTCAGAACGTCCAGCACGCGCTTGATCAGGTTCGAGTAGGGCGGGTCGAATAGCCCCATGCCGTTCACCCGCGCCTGCCGCATCACGGGCATGGCCTTACTGAAGGTGAGGAAGCCCTGGTGGCCGTGGTAGTGGCCCATGCCCGAGGCGCCGACGCCGCCGATCGGCAGCTCGTGCTGGCCGAACTGGATCAGGGTGTCGTTCACGCACACGCTGCCGGCGACGACGGTGTCGAGCGTGCGCTCGAGGCGTTCGCTATCGCGGTCGAAGGGGTAGAAGGCCAGCGGCCGGTCGCGGCCGAGGATGTAGGCGATGGCTTCGTCGTGCGTGCGGTAGCCCTTCACCGGCAGCAGCGGGCCGAAGATCTCCTCCTGCATCACGCGGGCCTCGTCCGGCGGATCGATCAGCACGGTCGGCGGGATGATCTCGCCGGGCGCGGCGCGGCCGTCGTCCGGCGCGTGCTGGCGGATCGCGACACCGCGCTGCGTCGCATCCTGCAACCATTCGCGCAAGCGGTCGGCCTGCTTCGGGTTGACCACGCAGGTCACGTCGGCGTTGCCGGCGAGCTGCGGGTGGCGCTTGGCGACGGCCGCGAGGTAGGCGCTGATGAAGGCGTCGCGCTGGGCCTCCGGCACCAGCACGTAATCCGGCGCGACGCAGGTCTGGCCGGCATTGAACAGCTTGCCGGTGGCGATGCGCTCGGCTGCGTGGGCGATGTCGAAACCGGGCGCGATCAGCGCCGGCGACTTGCCGCCGAGTTCCAGCGTGACCGGCGTCAGGTGGGGCGCGGCGGCGGCCATCACCTTGCGGCCGACGGCGGTGCTGCCGGTGAACAGCAGATGGTCGAAAGGCAGAGCGGTGAAGGCGGCACCGACCGCAGCGTCACCCTCGATCACCGCGACGCGGTCGGCGGGGAACACCGCGGCGCAGAGTTCACGGATCAGCGCGCTGGTGCGCGGCGTGAACTCGCTGGGCTTGAGCATCACGTGGTTGCCGGCGGCGATGGCGTCGACCAGCGGGATGATGGCCAGCTGGAACGGGTAGTTCCACGGCGCGACGATGCCGACCACGCCCAGCGGCAGGTAGCGGATCTCGCCGCGAGCGGGCAGGAACAGCGCGTTGATCGGCGCGCGCTTCGGCTTCATCCAGCCCTTCAAGTGCTTGCGGACGTGCTTGATCTCTTCCAGCGTCACCATCACGTCGGCGGCCAGGGTCTCGACCGACGAGCGGCGGCCGAAGTCGGCGCTGATTGCTTCGACGATGGCCTCGCGCTTCGCCTTGATGGCCGCGGCGAGGCGATCGAGGTCGGCGCGCCGCTGGGCGAAATCCGGGCGTTGCTTCAGCCACGCCGCGCGCAGGGTCGCGAGGGTGGCGGCGAGCGAGGCGGGCGTTGGGGCCTGGGCGGGTTCGCGGCTGTCCATGGGGAATTCCGGCGCGGAGCGAAGGACGAGGCGAGCAGTCTACGCCCGGCGGCCGTCGCGGCCGTGCTAGCGTCCCTGCTCCCCCGGCGCGTCCTTCGTTGAATCCGGAGTGCCCGCGATGCCTGTTTCCGCTTGTCGTGCCGCCCTGACCTTGGCCCTTGTCGCTGCCGCGATCGCCACCGCGCGCCCGGTGCAGGCCGATGACGCGCTTGACGCCGCCGTCGCCGCCATCGAGCCGAAGGTCGTCGCGTGGCGTCGCGACATCCACCAGCATCCGGAGCTCGGCAACCGCGAGTTCCGCACGTCGGCCCTCGTCGCGAAGCACCTCGAGGGTCTGGGGATCGATGTGAGAACGGGCGTCGCGCACACGGGCGTGGTCGGCACGCTGGTTGGTGGAAAGCCCGGCCCGGTGATCGCCCTGCGCGCCGACATGGACGCGCTGCCCGTCACCGAGCGCGTCGACCTGCCGTATGCCTCGAAGGCGCGCAGCACCTACAACGGGCAGGACGTCGGCGTGATGCACGCCTGCGGCCACGACGCGCACGTGGCCATCCTGATGGGCGTGGCGGAAGTGCTCGCCGCGCGTCGCGAAACGCTCCCGGGCACGATCAAGTTCTTCTTCCAGCCGGCCGAGGAGGGCCCGCCGGCCGGCGAGCAGGGCGGCGCCGAACTGATGGTGAAGGAGGGCGTGATGCGGAACCCGACCGTCGAGGCGGTGTTCGGCCTGCACGTCAATTCGGCGCTGCAGACCGGCCGAATCGCCTATCGTCCGGGCGGCACGATGGCCAGCGCCGAGTCGTTCCGCATCGTCCTCCGGGGCAAGCAGTCGCACGGCGCCTACCCGTGGAACAGCGTCGATCCCATCGTCACCGCGACCCAGGTGGTGATGGGGCTGCAGACCATCGTCAGCCGCAACGTCGAGCTCACCGAAGGCGCGGCGGTCGTGACGGTGGGCCGCATCAGCGGCGGCGTGCGCGCCAACATCATCCCCGAGCAGGTGGAGCTCGAGGGCACGCTGCGCGCCTTGAATGACGAGACGCGGAGCCTGCTGCGCGAGCGCGTCCGCGAAGTGGCGACGCAGATCGCCGCCGCGATGGGAGCGACGGTCGAGGTGACCGTGCCCGACGGCGTGGCCTATCCGGTCACGTTCAACGATCCGGCGCTCACCGCGCGGATGCTGCCCAGCCTGCAGCGCGCCGCGGGCGCGGAGAACGTGGTGCTGCGTCCCGCCGTGACCGGTGCGGAGGATTTCTCGTTCTTCGCCCAGGAAGCGCCGGGCCTTTTCGTGTTCCTCGGCGGCCGCGACCCGGCGTTGCCGGAGGCGCAGGCGCCGGGCCACCACACCCCGGAGTTCCGCATCGACGATCGTGGCCTCGACCTCGGTGTGCGCGTGATGGCGGGGCTGGCGTTGGACTACCTCGGTCGCGAGGGCGAGGCGGCGGCGCCGTGACGCCGCGCGTCGGCGCGCCGGGTCGGCGCGATCATCGGAACACTGACCAGCCCTGCGCGGTGTAGAGCAACAGCTGGTCGGAGACGAAGCCGCGCTGGCCGGCGAACTTCGCGGCCGTCTCGCGCAGCGCGATGATGCCTTCCGGTGAATCCGCATCGCAGAACATGCAGACATCGCGCGTCGGGATGGCCACCACCGCGCCGTTCGGGCAGTCGTTGCGGAGCACCGCCTTCCAGACCTCATCGACGAGCACGAGCGAGGATTCGTGCTCGCCGTCGAGCAGGAAGCCGAGGTAGGGCGGGTTCTCGACCTGCCGCAGCTGGCCAGGACGTTTCACGATCGCCGTCAGGTTCTGCAGGGCCTTGCGATGCAGGCCGTCGCGCGTGAGGCCCGAGCGCTCCCGGACGTCCTCGTTGACGAACAGCCAGCTGTCGCCGTTGTCCATCCGGTACATCACGACGAAGTGCCCCTCGCCCCGCGCCACCGGGCCGGCGGCGTTGGCGAGGCGCGACCAGTCCGCATCGCTCATGCCCTCGGGACGCTGCGGCAGGCCGACCTGGATCGTCGCGCCCGGTTCGGCCCGCTGCGCCAGCACCGCGCGGATCACCGGAAGGGCCTGCTCGGGAACGGGGGAGGCCGCGGCCGCCGGTGCCGGTGCGGGGGCGGTCGGGCGGGCGGCGGCGGTGGGTGAGGGGCGCGGCGCCGTCGGCGCCGCGGCGTTGGCGGGGCGCTGGGCGGTCACACGAGCGCTGCGCTCCGCGCGTTCGATGGCCGCTTCGTTCTCGGCGGCGGCGGTCCGCGTCAGCCACCACACGCCGCCGGTCGCCAACGCGCACAGCCCGGGCACGAACGTGGCGAGCATCGCTGGGTACTTCACCAGGGCCGGGAGCTCGATGGCGGCGGCGCCGCGGCTCACGGCGTAGAGGCCGACCAGAAGTCCGCCGAACCAGCCGACGATGCCGAGGATGGGCGAGCCGGTGGCGAGGCCGAGCACGGCGATGACCGCGAGGCCGAAAGCGACCAGCAGAGGACGCTGGGCGGCGGCGATGGCGGCCGATTGGGCGTGGCGCTGGTCGAGCTCGGCGTCGTGGTTCATGGGCAAGAGTCGGGTCAAGTGAAGCCGCCATCACACCAAACCCCGGCTCGAGCCGGCCAGCCTGCGCCGACGAGCGGGTGCACCCGGCGGGGCGGGTGGCGCCGGCGCCCGTCCCGGCCCTCCGCCCAAGGTCGAAGGGACGCGACCCGGGCGGCGTGTCAGCCTTGGGCGATGGCCACCCCGGGCTTCGATTTCAACGTCCCGCCCTTCGACCTGCTCGACGTGGAGGGGAGCGCCGCGCCGGCGACGCCTAGAATCGGAAAAAGGGGGAATCGATGGTCCATGGACTGAGCCTGCTGGCGTTTTCGCTGCTCTACGCCGGCGTGCTGCTCGCGGTGGCCTGGAGCGGCGATCGCGCGGGACCGGCGAACCCGCGCTTGCGGCCGATGCTCTATGCACTCACGCTCGCGGTGTACTGCAGCTCGTGGACCCTGCTCGGCGCGGTGGGCAGCGCGGCGGGAAACCTTTGGAGCTACCTGCCGATCTACCTCGGCCCGCTGCTGCTGCTCGCGTTCGGCGGCGACCTCCTGCGCCGCATGGTGGTCGTGGGGCAGCGGCAACGCACCGCATCGATCGCCGATTTCCTCGGCGCGCGTTATGGCCGCGCCCGCGAGCTCGCGGCGATGGTGGCGGTCATCGCGGTGGTCGCCGCGATTCCCTACTTCGCCCTGCAGCTCAAGGCGATCGCCCTGTCGGTCGAGGTGCTGACGGGGATTCCGCGCGGCGCGCCGCTCGAGGACCCGGCCCTGCTGTCCGCGGGCCTGCTCGCGCTGTTCGCGATCCTGTTCGGCACCCGGCACGTGGACGCGACCCGCCACCATCGCGGCCTGATGTGGGCGATCGGCCTCGAGTCGATGGTCAAGCTGCTGGCCCTGGTGGTCGTCGGCTTCTTCGCCTGGCGCCTGCTGGGCGGCCAGGTGCCCGAGGCGGTGCGCAGCGCGCCGCTGCCGCCCTTGCCGGACCCGTTCGTCGCCCAGACGCTGCTGGCCTTCCTCGCCTTGCTGTGCCTGCCGCGGCAGTTCCAGGTGCTGGTGGTCGAGTGCCAATCGGCCGACGACCTCAGGCCGGGGCGCTGGGCTTTCGTGATTTACCTGCTGCTGGTCTGCCTCGCCGTGCTTCCGATCACCTGGGCCGGCGAGCTGGCGCTCGCCGGGCGCGTCACGCCGGATGCCTGGGTGCTGGCCCTGCCGCTGTCGGAGGGGCGGGTCGATCTCGCCCTCGTCGCCTTCCTCGGTGGCGTGTCGGCCGCGACCGGGATGGTGCTGGTGGCCAGCCTCGCCATCGCGACGATGGTGAGCAACGACCTCGCGATGCCGTGGCTGCTGCGCGGTGCCGACGATCCCGGGCGGCTCGGCCAGCGCATCCTCTGGGTGCGTCGCGCCAGCATCGTGGCGCTGTGCGTCGGGGCGTGGGCCTATTCGCGCGCCTTCGCCGGCGACGTGGCGCTGGCCTCGCACGGGCTGCTGGCGTTCGCCGCCGTGGCCCAGTTCGCCCCGGCGCTCATCGGCGGGCTCTACTGGCGCGGGGCCAGCCGGGCCGGTGCGCGGCTCGGCATCGCCGTGGGCTTCGCGGTGTTCCTCTACACGCTGCTCGTGCCGGCCCTGGCCCGCGGTTTCGGTTTTGGCGCCGATTGGCTCGCCGAGGGCCCGTTCGGCCTGGCGATGCTGCGCCCCGAGGCCATGTTCGGCCTGGCGGGCTGGGACGCGCTGACGCACGGCACCGTGCTGTCCCTGCTCGCGAACGTCGCGGTCTTCGTCGCCGGCTCGCTGCGCTACCGCCCCGGCCTCGAGGCGCGCCTCGCCGCCGAACCGTTCCTTGCACCGGACGCCACGCGCGAAGAGCCCGATCCGGAGGCCACCGGCCGCGCGACCGAGGGCGAGGTGCTCGCCCTCTGCGCCCGCGTGCTCGGTGACACCGCCGCCCGCGCCGAGTTCTCGGCCTTCGCCGCCGAGCGCGGTCGGCCTCTCGCGCCCGAGCGCCCGGCCGACCGGGCGTTCCTGCAGTTCGGCGAGCGCCTGCTCGCCTCCGCGGTGGGCGCCGCGTCGGCGCGCACCCTGCTCACCGCCGCGCTGCGCGGCAGCGGGATGGCCTTTGGCGAAGTGGTCGCCCTGCTCGACGAGGCCGGCCAGCAGCGCCGCTTCAATCGCGAATTGCTGACCACGACGCTCGAGCACGTCAGCCATGGCGTCAGCGTGGTGGACGCCGACCTCCGCCTGATCGCCTGGAACCACGCCTACCAGCGCCTGTTCGAGTACCCCGACGGCCAGCTGTACGTGGGCAAGCCGGTGGCCGAGCTGATCCGCTGGAACGCCCTGCGCGGCGAATGCGGCCCGGGCGACGTCGAGGCGCACGTGCAGCGCCGGCTCGAGCACCTCCGCCGCGGGGCCTCCCACGTGTTCGAGCGCATCCGCCCGAACGGCCAGGTGATCGAGATGCGCGGCCAGCCGCTGCCCGGCGGCGGCTATGTCACCACCTACACCGACGTCAGCGACTACAAGCGCGTCGAGCTCGAGCTGCGCGACGCCGCCGCCCAGCTCGAACGCCGCGTCGAGGAGCGCACCCACGCGCTGTCCATCGCCCTTGCGGACACGGCACGCGCCCAGGGCCACGCCGAGCGCGCGCGGCAGGCGACCACGCGCTTCATGACCTCGCTGAGCCACGACCTACTGCAGCCCCTGCACGCCGCACGTCTGTTCTCCGCGGCCTTGCGCGAGGCCGACGATCGCGAGGAGCAGCGCCAGATCAGCGGCCGCATCGACGCCTCGCTGCGCGCGGCCGAGGAGCTGCTGGACGGCCTGCTCGACCTCTCGCGCATCGAGTCCGGGCAGCTGCAGGCGCGGCCGCAGCGCTTCGCGCTCGGGCCCCTGCTGCGCGGCCTGGTGGAGCAGTACGAGCCGCTGGCGCAGGCGCGCGGGCTGTCGATCGCGGCCGTGGACACCGCGGCCTGGGCGACCAGCGACCCCGCGCTGCTGCGGCGGATCCTGCAGAACTTCATCGCCAACGCGTTGCGCTACACCGTCGAGGGCGGCGTGCGCATCGGCGTCCGCTGGCGGCGCAGCGGCTGGGTGGTCGAGGTGTGGGACACCGGCCCCGGCATCGCGGAGGCGCATCGCGAGCTGATCTTCGAGGAATTCCGCCGCCTGGCCGATGGCGCCGTCGCCGGTGATCGCGGCCTGGGCCTCGGCCTGTCGATCTGCCAGCGACTCGCGCAGGGCCTCGGGCATCCGCTCGCGCTGCGTTCGCGGCTGGGTCGCGGCAGCGTCTTCGCCATCGGCGTGCCGCGCGCCGCGCCGCCTCCCGTCGCCGCCGCGGCATCGGCGGCCGCCGATCGCACGCTGTCGAGCCTGCGCGTGCTCTGCGTCGATGACGATGCCGACATCCGCGACGCGCTGCAGGTGCTGCTCTCGAAGTGGGGTCTTTCCGTCCACTGCGTGGGCACGGCGGGCGAAGCCCTCGCCCTGCCGGAGGTCGAGGCGCCCGATCGCCTGATCGTCGATTTCCACCTGCATGACGGATTGGATGGCGTGGCGCTGGCCGAGCAGCTGCGGGCGCGCTGGGGGCCGCTGCCGACCCTGCTGCTGACCGCCGAAGGCGGCGACGCGCTGCGTGATCGGGCAATGCGCGCCGGATTCACGCTGAGCCACAAGCCGGTGCGGCCGGCGGCACTGCGGGCCTGGCTGGGCGCCGCTCGCGCTTGAACACGCTCCGCTGACGGGCGATCCGTTGCGATTTAGGCTCTCTTCGCCCGAAACCCTCCCCATGCCGCTAACCACCGCCCTGTTCGCCGCCAGCCTCGCCACCACCGCGGCCCCCGCGCCCGCCATGCCGGAAGGCACCGTGCTGTCGGCGCGCAACGTCCCGATCCAGACCGGCGCCCGCCGCGAGGTCTGGATCGAAGGCCTCGAGCACCCCTGGGGCCTGGCCTTCCTGCCCGACGGCAGCGCACTGGTGACCGAGCGGCCCGGCCGCCTCCGCGTGATCCGCGACAGCGTGCTGCAGCCCGAGCCCGTGGCTGGCGTGCCCGAGGTGTTCGCGCAGAACCAGGGCGGCCTGCTGGATGTCGTCCTGCACCCCCGCTTCGCCGACAATCGCCTCGTCTACCTCACCTACGCGCACGGCACGCCCGAGGCCAACACCACGCGCGTGGCCCGGGCGCGCTTCACCGGCACGGCGCTGGAAGGCCTCGAGGTGATCTTCGAGAGCAATTCGCCCAAGCCCGCGGCCGGTCACTTCGGCTCGCGGCTGGCCTTCCTGTCCGACGGCTCGCTGCTTGTCTCGATCGGCGACGGCGGCAACCCGCCGACGATGCTCGACGGCGCGTTCGTGCGCGAGAAGGCGCAAGACCCGGCCAGCCACCTGGGCAAGATCCTGCGGCTCAAGGACGACGGCAGCGCGCCGGCGGACGCGCCTTTCGCGGGCAGCGCCACGGGCGTCTGGTCGATCGGCCACCGCAACATCCAGGGCCTTGCCGTCGATGCCGCGCGCAACGCCGTGTGGGCCACCGAGCACGGCTCGCTGGGCGGCGACGAACTCAACCGCGTGCAGGCCGGCAACAACCACGGCTGGCCGCTGGTCAGCCTGACCCGCGACTACGTCACCGCCGAGCCGGTCGGCGAGGCCACGCGCCGCGACGGCATGGTCGACCCGGTCCTGCTGTGGGACACCGCGGTCGCGCCGTCCGGCCTTGCGGTGTACGCGGGTGACGCGTTCCCCGACTGGCGCGGCGACCTGTTCTCCGGCTCGCTGGTCAGCCTCGACGTGCGCCGCATCGACCTCGATGACGCCGGCCGCGTGCAGGGCGAAACGGCGCTGCGCGTGGGCCAGCGCGTGCGCGAGGTGGAGGTCGGGCCCGACGGTTTCGTCTACGTGCTGACCGACGAGAAGGCCGGCCGCGTGCTGCGCTTCGTGCCGGCCACGGCGGCCGCGACGCCCGCCGCACCGCAGGCGATCGAGCGCGCCCGTCCCTGAGGGGCCGGCGCGCCGCGGGGCTCAGTCCTCGTCGGGGATCGGTGCCGGCGGCTCGAGGCCCAGCTGGCCCAGCATCAACACCGCCTGCGTGCGGTTGGTGGCGCCGAGCTTGTCGAGCACGGCGCCCATGTGCGCCTTGACCGTCGCCTCGCCGATGCCGAGCTCCCAGGCGATCTGCTTGTTCAACAAGCCAGCGGCCACGCGGCTGAGCACCCGGAACTGCGCCGGGGTCAGCGTGGCGATGCGGGCGGCCACGGCGCGCTCGTCCGCGCCGACTGGGAGGCTCGCTGCCGGCGCCTGCGGACGGTCGCCGGCCAGCACCGCGTCGAGCGTGCGCTGCATGGCCTCCGGCGACGCCGACTTCGACAGGAAGCCCGCCGCCCCGTGGTCCAGCGCGCGGCGCTGGGTCTCCGCATCGTCGCGCGCGCTCACCATCACGATCGGCAGCGCCGGATGCTGGGCGCGCAGGTGCACCAGCACCGAGAAGCCGCGCGCTCCCGGCATGGTCAGGTCGAGCAGCAGCAGGTCAGCGTCCGGATGGGCTTCGGCGAGCGCGAAGACGCCTTCGGCATCGGCGGCGGTGTGGATCGCGGCGCCAGGCCAGAACGCTCCGACCAGCCGGGTCAGGGCATCGCGGAACAGCGGGTGGTCGTCGGCAAGCAGCAGGCGCATGGGTCGAGCGTAACGTCCCCGGCGCGCCCATGCGCCGGGGTTGCCGCATGGCGGGTCATCCCCCCGGCGTCGGCGGGACCACGCGCACGGCCTCGCCGTCCTTCAGCAGCGCGTTCGGCGCGAGCACCACCCGCGTGCCGGGCGCCAATCCGGCCAGCACCTCGACCTGCGCGCCGAGGTTGCGGCCCACGGTCACCGGCACGAAGCGCAGCACGTCGCCGTCGTCGAGCGTGGCCACGGTGGCGCGGCCTTCCTGCAGGCGGATGGCGTTGGTGGGCACCAGGCTGGCGCCAGCGGGCGACGGCAGCGACAGCCGTGCCTGGCCCACCAGGCCGGCTGGCAACATCGATCCGGTGTTGTCGAGCTCCAGCTCGACGCGCATCGTGCCGCGAGCGGGATCGATGACTCCGGCACGCCGCGCGATCGCCGCGTCGAAACGGCGGCCGGGCAGTTCGGTGAATTGCAGCGTGACCTCGACGCCCTCGTCGATCTGCAGGGCGGCCGACGGCGGAACGTCGATGGCAGCGCGCAGCCGGTCCAGCCGCGCGATCTCGAACAGCGGCGTCGCGCCGCCGGCCTGGTCGCCGGTGACGCGGTCGCCGCGCTCGACGTGGCGCGCGGTGATGGTGCCGTCGAACGGGGCCCGCACGGTTTGGAAGCCCTGCGTTTGCTGCCAGCGCGCCACGTTCTGCTCGGCCGCCCGGCGGGCGGCGACGGCGCGTTCATGCTCGGCGATGCGGGTGGTCAGGGTTTCCTGCGAGATCGCGCCCCGGGCGATGACCGCTTCCGCACGTTCCCGATTCACCTGCGCCAGGCGGGCTTCGGCGCGGGCGACGTTGGCGCGGGCCCGGGCCTCGGCGAGCGCGGCGTCGACTTCCGGCGCACTGATGACGGCCAGCACGTCGCCTTCGCGCACCGCGTCGCCGAGGTCGACGCGACGTTCGGCGACCAGCCCCGTCGCACGGGCGTGGATGGCGGCCTCGGCGATCGGTGCGGTTCGCGCAGGCAGCTCCAGGGTGCGCAAGCCGTCGAGCGCGGCGGCCGTCGCCACCCGGACGGTGGGGAGCGCCGCGGCGGCGCCGGACGCTCCCGGCGACGCGGTGCCGCCCTGCGCGATGGCGACGACGGCCGCCGTGGCCGCGCTGATGCCGAGGGCGAGGGCGATGACGAGCGCCGGACGGCGCGGGTGGAAGGGGCTCATGCGGCGGGCTCCAGGAGGGCGGGTTCGTCCGCGCGCGACGCGCGGGCGAAACGGGCGAAGGCGAGGGGGACCAGCACCAGCGTGGCGACGGTGCCGAACAGCAGGCCGCCGATGACCGCTCGCCCCAGCGGTGCGTTCTGCTCGCCGCCATCGCCGACGCCGAGTGCCATCGGCACGAGACCGACGACCATGGTTCCGGCGGTCATCAGCACCGGCCGCAGGCGGATGGCGGCGGCGTCCAGGGCCGCTTCGGCGGCGCTGGCTCCTTCGAGCAGGCGGTCGCGCGCGAAGCTCGCCACCAGCACGCTGTTCGCGGTGGAGACGCCGATGACCATCAACAGGCCCATCAGCGCCGGCACGCTCAGCGGCGTCTGCAGCACGAACAGTGCCGTCACGGAGCCGGCCACGGCGATGGGCAGGCCCGACATCGCGATCAGCGGCGTCGACCACGACTGGAAGTTCACCACCAGCACCAGGAACACGAGCACGCCGGCCAGCGCGAGGCCCCCGGCGAGCTCGGCGTACGCCGAGCGCATGGCCTCGGCCTGGCCGCGGAGCTCGATGCGGTTGGCCGGCGGCTGGCGTGCCGCCAGTTCGGCGGTGATCGCCTCGAGCGCGTCGAGCACGCTGCCGAGATCGCGATCCTCGACGTTCGCCAGCACGCTGAAGGTGGGGGTGAGCGTCACCCGGCCGATGCTCGCCGGCACCTGCCGCGGCAACGCCGTCGCGACCGCCGACAGCGGGATCGCCGTGCCGTCCGCCGCGCGGCCGACCGGCGCGGCGAGCAGGGCGTCGATGCGCTCGAGCGACAGCGGCGGCGCCTGCAGCTGCACGGCGTTGGAGCTGCCGGTGCGGGGGTCGGCCCAGAACACCGGCTGCACCGCCCCGGACGAGCCGAGCGCGGCCAGCACCGCGCGCACGGCGGCGTCGGCCTCGACGCCCAGCGCGGCAGCGCGGTCGCGGTCGATGCGGATCGCGTACTCCGGCAGGTTCAGCACCTGGCGCAGCACGACGTCGGTGGCGCCGTCCACGTCGCGCAGCCGCTGCATGAGCTCCCGGGCCAGGGCCAGGTTGCCCGGCACGTCGCGGCCGACGAAGCGCACTTCGAAGTCGGTGGGCGCCGCGCCGGCCAAGGTCATGCTGGTGGCATCCGCAGGCAGGGCGAAGGCGGTGAGCTGCGGAAACTCCTCGCGCAGCATGCGGCGGAGGGCCGCGAGATGGACCCTTGTCGGGCCATGGCCGGGCGCGAGCTGGACCAGCATCTCGCCCTCGAAGCCGCCGACCACGGCGCTCTGCACCCAGCCGAGGTTCACCGCGTCCGGCACGCCGATGATTTCGCTGATGGCCTGCAGTTCTCCGGGCGGGATCACCTCGCGCACCCGCGCCTGCACCGCCGCGAAAGCCCGGCCCGTGTCTTCCAGTCGGGTTCCGGCCTCGGCGCGGATCTGCAGGCGGATCAGCCCGGCGTCGGTGCGCGGGAAGTAGTCGCGCCCCAAGGCGCCGGCCAGCAGCGCGCCCAGCATCAGCACGGCGCCGCCGGCCAGCAGCAGCGGCAGCGGCGTCGCGAAGGCGCGTTCCAGTGCGGCGCGGTGGCGATCGCGCAGGGCGTCCAGCCCGTGTTCGACGCGATGGTGCACGCGCAGCAGCGCACCGGGCGCCCGAACCTGCGCCAGGCGGCTGGCGCGATCGGCCGGCAGCAGCATCAGTGCCAGCGTCGGTACCAGGGTCCTCGACAGCAGGAACGAGGCCACCATCGCGAAGATCACCGCCAGCGCGAGCGGCGCGAACACGTAAGCCGACGTGCCCGTGAGCAGGAACATGGGCGTGAAGACGATGCAGATCGCCAGCGTCGAGACGAACTCCGGGAAGACGATCTGCTGCGCGCCATCGACGATCGCCTGCCGCACCGGCTTGCCCATGTCGAGGTGGCGGTTGATGTTCTCGATCTCGACCAGCGCGTTGTCGACGAGGATGCCAATGGCCAGGGCGAGCCCGCCGAGCGTCATCACGTTGAAGGTGTGCCCGAGCAGGTGCAGGCCGATCACCGAGGCGAGCAGGGCCAGCGGGATCGACGCCAGCACGATCAGCGTCGAGCGCCAGGAGCCCAGGGCCAGCAGCACCACGGTGGCCACCAGCAAGCCGACGACCACGGCCTCGAAGCGCACGTGGGCCACCGCGTTCTCGACGAAGGTCGACTGGTCGAAGATCGGCTCGATCCGCAGGCCCTCCGGTGCCGAGGCGCGGATCTGCGGCAGTCGCGCGCGGATGTCGCGCACGATGTCCACCGTCGAGGCGCCGCCGAGCTTGATGATCGAGACGATCGCGGCGTTGTTGCCGTCCAGCCGGGCGAGGCTGGTCTGCAGGGCCTCCCCGTCGCGGACGTTGGCGACGTCCCGCAGGTAGACCACGCCGTTCGCGTCCTGGCGCACGGGCAGGTCGGCGAACCCCGCCACGCTTTCCGGGCTGGCGTCGAGGGTGATCTGGATCTCGCGGGCGCCTTCGCGCAGCGCGCCGGAGGGCAAGGTGGGGGCTTGCCGGGCGATGGCCGCGGCGACGTCGGCGGCGGTGAGCCCGTACTGGCTCAGGCGCGTCGGGTCGAGGTCCACCATCACCTGCCGCGCCGCGCCGCCGTAGGGCAGGGTCATGCGGATGCCGGGGATCGCCTGGATCTGGCCGCGCAGCTGCAGTCGCGCGTAGTCGAACAGCGCGCCGTCGGTCAGCGTGTCGGAGGACAGCACCAGCTGCAGGATCGGGGTGCTCGACTGGATGTTCCGCACGATCAGCGGCGGCGACACCCCGGGTGGCATGCGCCGGAGGATCGTCTGCGACACCGCGGTGACCTGCGACAGCGCCACGTCGATGGCCACGCCCGGCTGGAAGTCCACGCGGATCACCGCCACGCCGGACATCGTCTCGGAGCGCACCTCGCGGACGTCGTCCACGTTGTTGAGGATGACCGTCTCCCCGAAGGTCGTGATCTTCGAGGCCATTTCCGCCGCGTTGAGGCCCTGGTAGGTCCAGATGACGTTGACCGAGGGCGTCTCCACCTCCGGCAGCACGTCGGTGGACATCTGGCGCATCCACAGCAGGCCGAACAGCAGCAGCAGGATGGCGAGCACGCCGATCGAGTACCTGCGCTGCAGGGCGTAGAGGACGATCCACATCGGAAGGCGTTCCAGGGGGCGACGGGGTGGTTCCGACGGCGGAACGTAGGCGATGCGTCGTCGTCACGGCGACATGGCGCGGCATCGTCACCCGCCGCTGGCGCGCCCATCACCGGGCTTCGGCGGCCCTTCCGCCATGATTCCCTGATGCTGAAAACGCTCGCTTCCCTCGTCTTCTACACCCGCTTCGCCGTCCCCTTCTCCACCGTCGGCCATCGCCGCCGCCTGGTGGCGCGCCCTTGCCCGCCGTTCGACTTCCGCGGCCAGCGCTGGTGCGTGACCGGGGCCAGTGGCGGCATCGGCCGGGCCATCGCGCTCGGCGCGCTGCGCGCCGGCGCGGAAGTGCACGCGCTGGCGCGGGACCCGGCCAAGATCGAGGCCCTGCGTCGGGAAGCCGGCGCCGAGGGCCGAAGGCTGCACCCCGCCCGCATCGATCTGTCGAGCGTCGGCGCGGCGGAGGCCTGGGCCGCCCGGGCGCCGCGTTTCGACGTGCTGGTGCACAACGTTGGCGTGATGCTGCATGCGTATCGCCGGACCGCCGAGGGCGTCGAGGCCAGCTTCGCGACCAACCTGCTGGTGCCTTTCGCCATGACGGCGTCGCTGCGCGAGGCTGGGGCGCTCGATGCGGGCAGCGTCGTGATCTCGGTGAGCTCGGGCGGCGCTTACGGCGCGCGACTCGACCTCGATGCGCTCGAAGCGCACGAGCCGGCGCAGTACGACGGCTTCATGGCCTACGCGCAGCACAAGCGGGCGCAGATCGAGCTCACCCGGGCGTGGAACGCGGACACGCAGGGCCCGCGCGCCCACGCGATGCATCCGGGCTGGGTCGACACCGAGGGCGTGCGCACGGCGCTGCCGGGGTTCCGCCGGGTGATGCAACGCCTGTTGCGCACCGGTGAGCAAGGCGCCGACACCGCGCTGTGGCTGGCCGCCACCCGCCCCGAGCCGCATCCGGAGGGTGGGCTCTGGCTGGACCGCCACCGCGACACGGAACACGCCTTCGCGATGACGCGCGGCGGTGCGAGCGCTGACGCGCTGGTGGGCGTGCTGCGTCAGCGCGCGCGGTCGATCAGCGAACGCCCCGCCGCCGCGGCGTAACCGACTCGGCGCGTCCCCGCCTGCGCTACCCTCGGGGCATGTCGCCTTCCCCGTCCGCTTTCTTGCCCGCGCTGCGCCGCCGCTGGCCGTGGCTCATCGCGGCCCTCGCGCTGATCGTCATCGTCGCCATGCGCGCGCCCGGCTGGGTGTTCGGCCCCGTCGTCGAGGCCTACCGCGTCGAAGCCCGTCCGCTGATCGCCAACGTCGTCGCGACTGGCCGCGTCGAGACGCCGTCGCGCGTCACCGTGGGCAGCGAGATCACCGGCACCGTCGTCGAGCGCCCGGTGCGCGAGGGTGATCGCCTCGCCGCCGGTGATGTCGTCGCGCGCCTCTCCGATGACGACGAGCGCGCGAGGCTCGAGGAAGCCCGCGCGGCGCTCGCGCAATTGCTGGAGCGCGAGCGTCCGGTGGACGCGGCCACCCTGGTGCAGGCGCGTGGGGCGGCGGAACAGGCGCGTCGCGATGCCGCGCGTTTCGCCGAACTCGCGGCCAAGGGCCTCGTGGCCCGCGACCGCGCCGAACAGGCCACGCAAGCCCGTCGCGTCGCCGAGGCCGCGCTGGCGGGAGCGGAAGCGCAGGCGCGCGCCTCCGGCCCCGGCGGCAGCACCGAACGCCTGTTGCGCGATCGCGTCGCCACCGCCGAGGCGGCGCTGGCGCAGACCGTGATCCGCACCCG
>JAIXTZ010000191.1 GCA_027483745.1 Lysobacteraceae bacterium | reverse complement strand
TACCGCGCCGGCAACCCGAACTACCGCGCGCTGAAGCAGGCCGACCTGGAGCACCCGATCGAAGCCGTGGGCCGCAAGCTGCGCGCCGGCATGCCGTGGCTGCAGCCGCGCGGCGAAGCGCCCGCCAATCCGTCGACGACGGCCACCCCGCAGGCGAAGCCCGCCGAGGCCGGTGCATGAACGGAGCCGAGTGGCTGGTGAAGGCGCTCGAGGCCGAAGGGGTCGATACCCTCTTCGGCTATCCGGGCGGCTGCATCATGCCCTTCTACGACGCCCTGCTCGGCAGCACGATGAAGCACGTGCTGGTGCGACACGAGCAGGCCGCCGCGCTGGCGGCCAACGGCTACGCGCGCCACAGCGGGCGCGTGGGTATCTGCGTCGCCACCTCGGGCCCCGGCGCGTCGAACCTGGTCACCGGCATCGCCGACGCGCTGCTGGACTCGGTGCCGATGGTCTGCCTGACGGGCCAGGTGCCGACGCACCTGATGGGCACCGACGCGTTCCAGGAGCTCGACGTGTTCGGCATGACCCTGCCGATCGTCAAGCACAGCTACCTGCCGCGTTCGGTCGATGAGTTGCCGGCCGTGCTGCACGAGGCCTTCCACCTGGCGCGCAGCGGCCGCCCCGGCCCGGTGCTGATCGACCTGCCGAAGGACGTGCAGCTGGCGAAGGCCGACCACCTGCCCGCGCCCGCACCGCTGATCAGCCCGCCGGTGGTGAACGCCGTGCCGGTGGGACTGGTGGAAGCGCTGGCCCTGATCGCGCGCTCGAAGAAGCCGGTGGTCTACGGTGGCGGCGGCATCGCCATCGCCGATGCGACGAAGGCTTTCCGCCGCTTCATCGCCGCCACGAAGATGCCGACCGTGCTGACACTGCGTGGGCTCGGCGCCTTGCCCTTCGACCATCCGCAGTTCCTCGGCATGCTGGGCATGCACGGCTCGCGCGCGGCGAACCTGGCCGTGCAGGAAAGCGACCTGCTGATCGTCGTCGGCGCCCGCTTCGACGACCGCGCCACCGGCAAGCTGGCCGAGTTCGCCCCGCACGCCAAGGTGATCCACCTCGACGCGGACCTGGGCGAAATCAACAAGCTGCGCCGCGCGGACGTCTCGGTGCATGGCCGCATCGACAACAGCCTGAACGCGCTGTGCGCCGCGATCAGCCGCTGCGACGAGTGGCGCACCCTGTGCGCGGACCGCGTGCACAAGCACGCCGCCCGCTACGACGCGCCGGGCACCGACATCTATGCCCCGGCCCTGTTGAAGCGTCTCTCGGAGCTGGCGCCCGACGCGATCGTGGCCTGCGACGTGGGCCAGCACCAGATGTGGGTGGCACAGCATTGGGGCTTCAAGGACCCGACGCACCACCTGTCGAGTGCCGGCCTCGGGACGATGGGCTTCGGCCTGCCGGCGGCGATCGGCGCGCAGCTGTCGAATCCCGGCGCCACGGTGGTCTGCGTCAGCGGCGACGGCAGCATCCAGATGAACATCCAGGAGCTGGCCACCGTCGCGCGCGAGCGCCTGCCGATCAAGATCGTGCTGCTCGACAACCAGGCGCTGGGCATGGTGCGGCAGTGGCAGGAGCTGTTCTTCCAGGAGCGCTACTCGGCCGTCGACCTGTCCGACAACCCGGACTTCGGGCTGATCGCACAGGCCTACCGCATCCCCGCGATGCGCTTGGACGCCCGTGCCGACCTGGAAGCCACGCTCGCCGAATTCCTCGCCATCGACGGCCCGGCCTTCCTGCACGTCGCCATCGACCAGAAGGCCAACGTGTGGCCGCTGGTGCCGCCCAACAAATCCAATACCGAAATGCTCGATGCCCCGGCGCAGGCCGAGGCCGTCGCCCATGACGAGAGCAAGGAGTTCGTCCATGCACTACCAACTTGACGTGACCCTGCGCCAGAGCGAAGGCGCGCTGGCCCGCGTGCTGGGCACTGCCCAGCGTCGCGGCTACTGGCCGCTGTCGATGCAGGCCGAGACCGACCCGCGCGCCACGGCGTGGACGCTGTCCATGAAGGTGGAGAGCGAGCGCTCGGCGCACGGCCTGAAGTCGCAGCTCGACAAGCTGCACGACTGCCTCGCGGTGGAGGTGGCGCCATGTCGCTGATGCAGTTCTGCGACGGCGAGATCGCCGAGGCCGAAGCCTTCAGCGTTCCGCTGACCAGCCACGCCCTGCACTACGGCACGGGCGTGTTCGAAGGCATCCGCAGCTATGCCACCGACGACGGCGGTGCGGCGGTGTTCCGCCTGCGCGAGCATCTGGAGCGCATGCGCAAGGGCGCCGAGGCGCTCGGCATGAAGTTCGACATGGCGCAGGCCACCGAAGCCGTGCTGGCCACGCTGCGCGCCAACGGCCACCGCGACGCCTACATCCGCCCACTGCTGTGGTTCAACGCCGGCGGGCTGGGCCTCGACGTCGACAAGCTGTCCGAGCGCCTGATGGTGGCCACCCTGCCGTGGACCTCGCACCTCGGCACCCACCGCGTTCGCCTGACGATCTCCTCCTTCCGGCGCAATCCGGCCAAGGCGCTGCCGCCGCTGAAGCTCTGCGGCAACTACGTGAACTCCATCCTGGCCAAGCGCGAAGCCACCCAGCGCGGCTTCGGCGAGGCGCTGTTCGTTGATGACGGTGGCTTCGTCGTGGAGTGCACCGGCGAGAACGTGTTCATGGTGAAGGACGGCAAGGTCACCGCCGTCGAGCACGGCGACGCCCTGCCGGGCATCACCCGCGACACGGTGATCCAGCTCACCGGCGCCGATTCGCGGCCAGTGCGCATCGAGGAGCTGAAGGCCGCCGACGAAGTGTTCCTGACCGGCACCTCGGCCGAGATCGCCCGCGTCGAGGCCATCGACGAGCGCGTATTCCATGCCTCGCCCTTCGGCGACGCCCTGACCGACCGCTACGCCGACGTCGTCCGTGGCCGCAAAGAAGCCCATCGCGGCTGGCTGACGAGGGTCTGATGCCGCTGGACGCCGCCCGCGCCGACGTGACCGCCAGCGACGTGCTGGCGGCCAGCGCGCGCCTGCGGCGCTACCTGCCGCCGACGCCGCTGCACTACGCCGAGCGCTTCGGCTGCTGGCTGAAGCTGGAGAACCTGCAGCGCACCGGCGCCTACAAGGTGCGCGGCGCGCTGAACGCCCTGCTGGCGGCGCGCGAACGCGGTGATCGCCGCACGGTGATCACCGCTTCGGCCGGCAACCATGCGATGGGCCTGGCCTGGGCGGCGCGAGAACTGAAGGTGCCGGTGATCACCGTCATGCCGGTCACCGCGCCCGTCGTGAAGGCGCAGGGCGTGGCCTTCCTCGGCGCGACCGTGCGCCAGAGCGGCCAGACCTACGACGAAGCGAAGGCCCATGCCCTGCAGCTGGCCGAGCAGCACGGCTTCCGCTACCTCTCCGCTTTCGATGATCCGGACGTCATCGCCGGCCAGGGCACGCTGGGCATCGAACTCGCCGCCCACGCGCCCGAGGCCGTGCTGGTGCCGATCGGCGGCGGCGGCCTCGCCGCCGGCGTCGCACTGGCGCTAAAGTCGCAGGGCGTGCGCATCATCGGCGCGCAGGTCGAAGGCGTGGATGCGATGGCTCGCGCCTTGAAGGGCGATGCCTCGCCGATTGCGCCGAAAGCCACGCTGGCCGACGGCACCCGCGTCGCCGAAGCCGGAACGCTCACGCGCGACATCCTCTCGCGCTTGCTCGACGACCTCATCATCGTCCGCGAGGCCGAGCTTCGCGAAACGCTTGCCCGCCTGATGCTGGAAGAACACATCGTCGCCGAAGGCGCCGGCGCGCTGGCGCTGGCCGCCGGCCGCCGCGTGGCCAGCCGTCGCAAGGTGGCCGTCGTCTCCGGCGGCAACATCGATGCCGCGGTGTTCGCGCAGCTCCTGCTCGACACCCGTCCGCGTCCGCCGCGGCCGCCGCGTCGCCGCGCCGCCGATCCGTTCTCCGCCGAGGCACCCGCCTCGCGCTCCGCCAATTCGCCGGTCGCACCGACGACCGGCTCCGCTTTCGCCAACGCCACCCCTGGTCGTTCGGCGACGGCGGCGGTGCCCCTCCCCGGCATCGCCGCTTCTTTCTCCAAGACCCCTGAAGGATCCCTGCCATGAGCCCCGCACCGGAGCGCATCCGCATCTTCGACACCAGCCTGCGCGACGGCGAGCAATCGCCCGGCTGCAGCATGGACGCCGCGCAGAAACTGCGCTTCGCGCTCGCCCTGGCCGAGCTGGGCGTCGACACGCTCGAAGCCGGCTTCGCCGCCAGCTCGGACGCCGATGCCGAAGGCATCACACGCGTCGCGCGCGCGCTCCGCGGCACCGGCACCGGGGTTTGCAGCCTCGCGCGCTGCCGCCCCGGCGACATCGAAGCCTCGGCCAAAGCGCTGGAGCAGGCCGAAGCCCCGCGCATCCACGTCTTCATCGCCACCAGCCCGCTGCACCGCCAGCACAAACTCGGCTTCTCGCAAGCAGAGGTGGTCGATGCGGCCGTTCGCGCGGTCGAGCACGCACGCCGACTGGTGGACGACGTCGAGTTCTCCGCGGAAGACGCCATCCGCACCGAACCGGAATTCCTCGAAGAGGTCTTCCGTGCCGCGGCGAAAGCCGGCGCCCGCACGCTGAACGTTCCGGACACCGTCGGCTACACCACGCCCGCCGAAATCGAGGCGCTGTTCCGCCGCCTGCGGGCGGCCATCGGCGACGAGGCCATCCTCTCGACGCATTGCCACAACGACTTGGGCCTGGCCGTCGCCAACTCGCTGGCGGCGATCGCCGGCGGTGCCCGCCAAGTGGAATGCACGATCAACGGCATCGGCGAGCGCGCCGGCAATGCCGCGCTGGAGGAGTTGGTGATGGCGCTGAACGTGCGCGCCGACCGCTTCCCCTTCCGCACCGGCATCGACACGACGCGCCTCGTCCCGACCTCGCGCCTGCTGACGCGCATCACCGGCATGGCGGTCCAGCGCAACAAGGCGATCGTCGGCGCCAACGCCTTCGCCCATGAAAGCGGCATCCACCAGCACGGCATGCTGAAGCACCGCGACACCTACGAAATCATGCGTCCGGAGACCGTGGGCTGGGCGCGTTCGCAGATGGTGCTGGGCCGGCACAGCGGCCGGGCCGCGGTGAACGAGCGTCTCGGCTTCCTCGGCTTCTCGCTGGACGAGGCCGCCGCCGAGCGCCTGTTCGCCCGCTTCAAGACGCTGGCCGAGAAGAAGAAGGAAGTCTTCGACGCCGACCTCGAAGCGCTGGTACTGGGCGAGGATGCGAGCGCCGCGGGCTGGCAGCTCACCGCCTTCCACCTGAGCACCGGCGCCGGCCAGGGCGAGCAGCCCGCCGCCGCCATTGAGCTGCGCGATCCGCAGGGCGAATCGCACTTCGGCCGCGGCAGCGGCGACGGCCCCGTGCACGCGTTGTTCGCTGCACTGACCGAAGCCCGAGGCATGCATGTCGACGTCGAGAGCTACGCCGTGCACAGCGTCAGCAGCGGCGAGGACGCGCAGGGCCAGGCCAGCTTGAGCACCCGCCACCACGGCGAGGAGCTGACGGCCAGCGCCACCAGCACCGACATCCTCGAAGCCAGCGCCCTCGCATGGCTGGCCTTGGCGCAGCGCATCGCGCGCCGCCCGGGCCCCGCCGTGGCGCCGACCCGCGACATCGCCGCCTCGGAGGCCCGCGCATGAGCACGCCGCGCACCCTGTTCGAGAAGCTGTGGGACGCGCATTGCGTCCGCGAGCAAAGCGAGCGAGCCCCGGCCATCCTCTATGTCGACCTGCATCTGGTCCACGAGGTCACAAGCCCGCAGGCCTTCGCCGAACTCGCGGCCCGCGGCCTGAAGGTGCGTCGCCCGGAGCGCCACAAGGCCACGCTGGACCACAGCACGCCGACCACGGCCGCCGACGCGGCCGGCCGCCTCGCCTACATCACGCCCCAAGCCGAAGCGCAGGTGGAGGCCTTGCGCGCGAACTGCAAGGCGCAACGCGTCGAGTTGTTCGACTGGGACAGCGGAAAGCGCGGCATCGTCCATGTGGTCGGCCCCGAGCTGGGCCTGACGCAACCGGGCATGACCATCGTCTGCGGCGACAGCCACACCGCCACGCATGGCGCCTTTGGTTCGCTGGCCTTCGGCATCGGCAGCAGCGAAGTCGGCCACGTGATGGCCACCCAGTGCCTGCTGCAGCGCAAGCCGAAAACGCTGGCGATCACCGTGGACGGCCGTCTGCCGGGCGGATGCAGTGCGAAGGACCTGATCCTGCACATCATCGGTCGCATCGGCGTGGCCGGTGGCACCGGGCAGGTCATCGAATACCGCGGACCGGCCATCGAAGCGCTGTCGATGGAAGAGCGCATGACCGTCTGCAACATGAGCATCGAAGCCGGCGCGCGCGCCGGCCTGATCGCCGTCGACGACACCACGATTGAATGGCTGCGCGGCCGTGAACGCGTGCCGCAGGGCGAGGCCTTCGAGGCCGCTGCCGCCGGGTGGCGACAGTGGCGCAGCGACGCGGACGCGCGCTTCGACGCCGAAGTGCGAATCGACGCCAGCGACGTGCGCCCCACGCTCACCTGGGGCACGCACTCGGGGCAGGTGGTCGCGGTCGATGCCGCGCTGCCGAAGGCTGCGCCGGAGACGGTCGGCGCGCTGTCCTATATGGGCTTCGAAGGCGGCGCGCCGCTGGCCGGCCAGCCGGTAGACGTGGTCTTCGTCGGCAGCTGCACCAATGGCCGCCTTTCGGACCTGAGGGAGATGGCCGCCGTGCTGCGCGGCCGCCGCGTGCATCCGCGGGTGCGCATGCTGGTGGTGCCGGGCTCCGACGCGGTGAAGCGCGAGGCCGAGGCCGAAGGCATCGACCGCCTGGTCCGCGAGGCCGGTGCGGAATGGCGCGAGTCGGGCTGCTCGATGTGCATCGCCATGAACGGCGACACGGTGAAGCCCGGGCAGCTCGCGGTGAGCACCAGCAACCGCAACTTCGAAGGCCGCCAAGGCAAGGGCGCGCGCACCGTGCTCGCCTCGCCCGCCAGCGCCGCCGCCGCCGCGATCGCCGGGTGCATCGCCGACCCGCGCGCCTACGCCACCACCCCGGCCATTGCCGAGGAGGCCACCGCATGAATCCGTTCCGCACCCTCGAGTCGCCGATCGTCGCGCTGCCGCGCGCCAACATCGACACCGACCAGATCATCCCGGCGCGTTTCCT